>DPLR01000199.1 GCA_003541895.1 Cytophagales bacterium
ATCATTTTGTTGCCTGTGGTTGTAGCACTTGTTTTCATGAAGCTATTCAACATCGGTAGCCTTCAAGGGTTATGGCAACTGATGACGCTCACTTTTTTTATTTCCCTTCCTTACCTCGTTGGCGTGCTCACCATTTTTCTATCACGTGTTGATAAAGTAAAAAGCTTAGCCTACCGTGCTTTTATGCCGTGGGTTCCTATCTTCTTATTTTTTGTTTTAACGCTGATCTTATCAATAGAAGGTTGGGCGTGCTGGTTAATGATCCTACCTATCTTCCTTCTCTTCGCAAGCCTCGGTGGTTTAACCGCGGGCTATTTCAAAGTAAGAAAATCTGAAAAATCAAACCGACTGCATTTATCGCTGGCTGTTTTGCTTCCGTTTGTTATTGGCCCGATAGAAAAAGCCATTGGCGAAATCCCCGGCTTTTACACGGCCTACACGTACATAGACATTGATGCCGACAAAGAAAATATATGGAGCAACGTTACCCGAGTGAGGGCAATTACAAAAACGGAAGATCAAAGCCAGTTAACCAACTTCATGCAGATACCCCGACCGATTAAAGCAGAACTTGATTTTGAAGGCGTTGGTGCATCAAGAGAAGCGATCTTTGATGGTGGCTTAATCTTCCATGAAAAGGTATTGAAATACGAACACCAGAAACTGATGAGTTTTTCAATACGCGCTAACACCTACGAAATACCCTCTACCACATTTGATGAACATGTTTTAATTGGAGGCGAGTTTTTTGATGTATTGCAAGGCACGTATAAACTTGAGCCAATCAGCAAGGGGCATTATCGCTTACATCTCTCAAGCGAATTCAAACTCAATACAACTTTTAATTTTTATGCCAGCATTTGGGGGCGACTAATCATGAAAGATATTCAAAACAATATCTTAAAAGTGATAAAGCAACGAAGTGAGTTGCCTAGTTAGATCATGGCTCTATAACAACACGCACCCTCATTACGCATACTGGTAAGGTTCTTCGGTAGCGATCATATGCCTGATATTTTCTAACACGTGTTTCATGTAGCTTCTCCAGAAGGTGTTGGCGAAAATCCAGTTGAGGGGATATAGCCAACTATTTTTTGAATGCAGCGTGTACGTGTATTCAATAAATATTTTTTCTTTTTCAAGTTCAGTGGTGCGCCACTCACCAACAAATTTGTAAAAGCCGAGCATCCAAGCCTGAAAGTTGTTGACCTCTATTTTCCAATACGTGTTCTCGATGCGCTCAATAACATGATCTACCAAGCCGAAGCCGCCTTGGTGGGTTAATGATTTGGCAACGAATACTTTTTTGCATGACCCCGGTTTGCCCCAGTCTTCATCTTCGGTGGTGTGCGTTACTCGCGGCATGAGGCCATAGCCTGTGTGCACTTTGGTTACATCACAAAGCATGGGCGTTTTGAAAGCCCGCTCCAACGAGCAGTGAAAGACGGTTGTTACTGTAACTTTTGTTTCCACTGAAGCTGTTTGCAAAAAAGTGTGTCATAGAAAATAAGGAGTGGTAAAGTTACAACAACGGATGATGGCTGCACTGGGTTAAGTGTTTGTTTAGCAATACGGGAATTTTCCCGTATTGTATGTATTGTTAATTAGGTTGATCTTAGTACTAATTAAGTAGAGTTTTAAGAAAAGAAATTAATTCGATGAATAAAATAAAAGTCGTTCATATCTCAGATATACATTTTGAAAAAAATGAGCCCGAAAATCAAGGTTTAATTATCAATGCCTTTTTTAAAGACATTTCGTCAAAGCTTGATGAAACAAACAAAGATTTTAATTATTGTATCATTTCGGGTGACCTAGTTAATAAAGGCAACTCTGAAAAAGTATTCAATGAATTTTATGATGGTTTTATTAAAAAGTTGCTAAAGCACATTCCTTTGCCAAACATTTTTTGTACACCTGGCAATCATGATTTAAACCGTTCAATAGTAGAGGAAAATTATGATGAACATAAAGAATTACTTAGTCGAGAGTTCACTGAATCAGCTTTTAATGAGTACATCAAAACCAAAAAAAATCTAATCCTGAAAAAATTTAGTCCTTACGAAAAATTTTGCCGGGAAAAATTGAACATTCCCAATTTTAACTTATATGGTTTTTCTGAAATTCTAATACCTGAAATCAGCGTATACTTTCTTAACTGCTCCTTATTTTCATCGGGTGGCTTTGACAAAATTGAAGACAAGGGTGTGCTGAAGTTTGAAACAGCTGGCTTAAATAAATGGATTCAAGAAAATGACGGAAGAACGAAAATGTTAGTAATGCATCACCCATTAAGTTATCTAACGAATTTTGCTCAGGGTGAATTAAAATCGATGTTAAAATCAGGGATAGACATATTAATATCAGGACACTTACATGAACAAGATTTGGAACACAACTATGTTACCGAGCAACACGGCCTGATAAGGTTGGCATCACCACAACTCTTCTCCCACAAGAATGATCTAAATGGTTACGGCATACTAACTTTTGAAGGTCAAGAATTAAAAGAAATCGAGTATAGACAATGGTCAAAAAGATTTAGAAAGTTCATGGCTGGCCAGGATTTTACTGGATCAGAAGAAGGCATAAGGAAATTCACTTCAAGAAGAAAAGACGAATCGGATTTTGTGTCAAAAAAATTATTGGAAAATTTTGAAGGAGCGATGAAATCTTATTCACAAACGCCAATTTGGGTTGAAAGAAGTCTTTGCTTATCACCACCAAATTCATCAAAAAAAACCGAAATAAAGATAGATTACATAGACTTAATTAATAAGCCAGAAAATTTTCAAATTATTGCTGCGCCTCAATTTGGTCTAACCTGCTATGCTCATTACTTAGCTCTAAAAGCCTGGGAGATAAAAAAAAATCATTGGTTATACCTAGATTGTGAAGGCTGGAATCTCTCCAAATCAATTGCTGACATAAATGATTTATTAAATAGATTTCAAATAGTAGAGACAAATGTTAGCTGTTTACTTCTAGATAATTGGCGAAGTTCCTTGAAGGATTCATCTAAGATTTTTGACAAAATAAAGAAAAAGTTTTCCACAGCGCACATCATCATATTCTCAAATTTTCAAGATGAGATAATTATTGAGGGCCTTGATACAATGGAGAGCCACATCGGCTTTAAACAACTATACCTACGTGAACTAAGTAGAAAAGGGATGAGGAACATAGTTCAGAATTTTACTAATCATTTTCAAATAGCAGGAGACGAACATAGAATTGTAGAAAGGCTCGATCTGGATCTAATTGATTTGAATATACATAGGACGCCATTAAACTGTATACAATTATTGATCGCTTTCTTAAACGATTTTGAGGATAGGCCAATAAATAGATCAAAAGTATTTGCATATGTTTTGAAAGTAATTTTTGATAACCCTGGGAATCTATTTTATGGAAACACCTTGGATGAAAATAATTGCAGTTTTATTTTAGGAAACTTCTGTGAATACCTTTTAAGGAAGAATAAACATTCTTTTTCTGAATCTGAGTTCCTTAGTATTTCTGGTTCTTTTGGTAAAGAAAATTATAACACAACCAATATTCCCGACCTTCTTCAAGTATTAAAAAATAATCAGATCCTAGTAAATGCGAATGGAGAATTACGATTCAGGTTTACTTATTGGATGTATTTTTTTGCAGCAAGTAGGATGAAAATCTCTAAAAAATTTTCGGACTTCATGTTTAGCCAAAAACACTCCCTATATTATCCTGAGGTTATAGAATTTTATACAGGTACGGATGGTGCCCGAGAAGATGTTGCAAAAATGCTATCTGAAGATTTAGAAGCATTGGCTGCAAAGGTCCATTCAAAAATCGGTCTAAAAGAAGATATAAATCCCTTTTCGGAAATTAAATGGGCATTGAATGAAACTGTCGTTGGAATGACTCAACAACAATTAGAAGAGAATGTGAAGAAATCAAAACTTCCAGATGAAATAAAAGATGTTGTTGCGGATAAGAATTATAATAGCGTGAAACCGTACACCCAAACTATAAACAATTTCTTTGTTGAGTATGATGTTAGAAATTTAATGGAATTAACGCGCTCTGCGTCTCGTGCTTTAAGGAATAGTGAATTTATATCTCCAAAATTAAAAGATGATCTAGCTCAAAAGATTTTTAATGCTTGGAAGGAAATTGTTCGCGTATTGCTTTTGATTGCACCCGTTTTAGCAAAAAATGGATTCGGGGGTTTGGGCGGTGCGCGTTTTGAATTAAGTGAGGACTTCCCAAAAGAATACAGCGCATGCTTAAAAAAAATAGTTACTGTAATGCCTTTTAATATTTTAAGTTGGTATAAGGACGATCTTTTTTCAGACAAACTGAAACTCCTTTTTGATAAGTATTTAATTGAATGTCCCGATCCAATTGTTCGTCATATAATTGCTTTGCTAATCTGTACCGCTCGTCCTGACGGGTGGCGAGAATCTATTACTCAATACATAAGTATCACAGGAAAAAATTCATTTTACCTAGGTGACTTGTACTCAATCTTGTGTAATAACTACTCAACTCATTTTATGCAGGGGCATGACCAAAATGACACATTGAATTTGATTAAAGCATGCTGGATAAAAAATAAAACAGGAAGCCCATCACCCGGAAAAGACACAATATCTAAAGTACCCGATAGCGCTCTTCCTCCAAAGAATTCTCAGGCCGATTAACTATTTTGGTAGGCGCTTTAAAAAATCCCATGTTAGGGCCGCGATTATATCGGCTGCTTTACACAATCTCCGTGATCAATAGCTAAATACTTTAATGCTTTCTCTCCTTTTTTACAAAACATAGCGTTATGATTTGTCTCATATAGAGGTTAAAAAGAAGAATTCACTGAATGAAACCAAGAAGGTACGGAATGAAGCCAAGAAATGAACCCTCGTAACCAAGTGGGTAAACAATGCATACAAGAAGTAACATCTTACTTAAATACCGTACGGAAATGCTTACAAGACCTGAGGGAATCGAAGCAAGTCCGTAGTAAATGAAGCCTAAAAGTGAACCCTCATAACCAAGAAGTACGGAAATGCTAACAGGAAGCAACACGTTGTTTAGATTCTGTACAGGAATGGAGACAAGAATTCACAGCATGGAACCTAAACCGTAACGAATGCAGACAAGAAGTGAATCCTTGTAACCAAGATGTACAGAAATGCTTACAAGAAGTAACGTCTTGCTTAAATACCTCACTCAAATGCTTACGAGATATGAAAGTTTGGAACCAAGACCGTAACAACCGAAGCCACGAAGTGAACCCTTGAAATCAAGTCGGCAAGGAATACTTCCATCAAACCAAGCCTGGCCGCATTCTCATCCAATCAGAGATCAGATTCAATCAATTTTATGTCTGACCGAGGTAACTCATGACAGGACTGAGGCTATCATAGACTTGACCAAGGCTATCAGAGACGTGACCGAGGCTATCAGAGACGTGACTTAGGCTACCAGAGACGTGACACTGGCTACCAGAGACGTGACACAGGCAATCTGAGACCTGACAGAGGCAATCAGAGACCTGACAGAGGCAATCAGAGACCTTACAGAGGCAATCAGAGACCTTACAGAGGCAATCAGAGACGTGACCGAGGCTATCAGAGACGTGACCGAGGCTATCAGAGATGTGACTCAGGCTACCAGAGACGTGACTCAGGCTACCAGAGATGTGACTCAGGCTATCAGAGACGAGAGCATCGTCCTCTGCGAGAGACGATGCGAGAAAAGGTTACAGGTTAAAGTATAGGGAAATGGAGCTCTGGTTACAGGGCTGCTTTTTTTGTTGGTTGAAGCTCGACTCCTCATGTGCTGTCATATCGGCCAGCAT
>DPLR01000402.1 GCA_003541895.1 Cytophagales bacterium
CACATGAATAATTTGCGCCACATCAAGATTAAACGGAAAACCATCCTTCGATCGCACCGTAATTGTTGAGAGGTTTTTATCGAGGTTGTGTGCCTCACTCCTGGCAGAAGCCCAATTCAAAACAAGATTTGTCGTGGGCACCAACTCTACTTTCATTGTATAAACATTAATCGGATACTTACCCGGACCGAGTGGTTCCAGCCAAACTCCTTTACGTCCTTTTTCTACAATGTTTCCATGCTTGAATTCAGAGCCCGTCAAATCATGTCCTTCCTGACCAACATAAGAAATTACAACGCCAACATAGCCAATAGGAATTTCCATCATCGGGATTTCTTCGATCTGAACTGCCCATGGATTCAGATTGTATGAACCGGCTAAAATCACCTGAGGTTGTAAGCCACGATTACCTCCGTTGCGAATGAAGGCATCAAAATCCTGAAAGTTATTGTGCCCTTCAGCCAGTTTTCCAGCAATCTGTCCGGCCTCAATCGGCAAGCCATCTAACGTTGTTACAATACCCACTTTACTTTCTTGAATTCGAACCATATCGGTCATTGAAACATTGAAAAGCAAAGTATTGATACGATACGAACCTGCAGTGATGTAAGCTGATTGCCGTCCACGCTGACCACCATTTACCAGAAATTTTTCTGCGTCTTGAAAATTATCGCTGTCAACTTTATTTGCCAAAATGTTTCCGGTTGGAATTGCCGCTCCGTCTTTCGATAACACCAAGCCAATTTTTCCTTCTGGAATGATGGTGAATTTTTCCATCGACACTTCGTACTGCCACACCCATTTCCAGAAATACAAACCAGGAGCAAGTGTCTTCGCCTGAAATCCCGCTTCACCTTTGGTGGCTATGATTCTTCCATCGGGTAATTCGCGGTTCTCGCCAAAGAGCACAAATTTCTTCGTTACCAACCCTATCCGGTCTTCAGGCACTATTACCATTCCAAATAAAAAACGGAGGATGTATTTGTATAATGCAATACATATAATGAGGACAATGATCCACCAAAAACTTAACAAGGGGCTTTCCATAGTTTATTTATTATTTCGCTTAAAATTGCTGTGATAAATCAGTCCTGTAATCGTTGACAGAAAAATAAAACCTACTAACCACATTAGCTTCTGTACGGATTCATGCCGATGATTTTGAAAAACATCTCTGATGCCTAAAAAGATAAATGGTATAGCCAAGATCAATGCAACAGAAAAAAGCATATCCGTTCCAGCCCAATGTTGAATTTTAAAAATCGCAGCTGCAATAGTGACTACCAATGAAACAAAAAGGCTTGTAGAGTATACCAATGATTTGCTCATGGCTATATTGTTTTCTAAATCTATCTTAGTTTACAAATGGTCCTTCTTATTTTTTATTAAGTCAAACATCAACTCTCTGGCTCTGTGAAGTTGCGCCTTCACTGTTCCTAGCGGTGCTTCTATCTCTTCAGCAATTTCTTCATAACTCAATTCATGAAAGTAGCGCAGCCTAACTAGTTTTTGATATTTGCCAGGGAGCATATTTACAAACTCCTGAATGATCTCTTCTTTTTGCGCACGAATGGCCTCCTCTTGTGGGTCGGGATTATTTTTGTCTTGCACATCCATACCCACCGATTGCCCATCATCATCCGTGTAGGTATTATCAATACTAAGCGTATGTAGTTTTCTCTTTCGGATGTGATCGATGGTGTTGTTGGTTGCAATTCTGAACAACCACGTGCTGAACGTAAAATCTTTTTTGAATTTATGAAGGCTGCGAAAAGCTTTGCTGAACGACTCCATGGTAAGGTCTTCGGCATCATCAATGTTGCGCACCATTTTTAAGATCATGTGGAAGACAGGCCGCCTGTATCTGGTCAATAATTTTGCATAAGCCTTGTCATCGCCTCCAATGGCCATGTCAATCAACTTGAAATCCTCCAGCGCTTTGGATGAGAACCGGCTTTCGTCTAACTCTTCCATTTTACTTTTTTAGCGAACAGTGCTTTTACACCGGTGACAAGGTAATAAAAGGCATAGAGAAAATCTAAAAACGGAACGGCCCAGACTTCAAACGAACTGCCCAATTTTTTGGTGCCCTCATACAGCAACACCATGAGCAAAAGCAATCGAGTTAAAAAAAGAGAGAGCACATAATTAATGTCGCTTATAAATAAAAGTGAGGGCAAGGCTACAAACCAAGTGATTAACAAAGAAAGCGAGAAAAGCCCGATGATAATTTTATCCAAAAACCGATAGCGTTTGCCCACTGATAAGTGCCTTACTTTTTGGTGGAAAAATTCGCTCCAACTATTTTTTGGCTTAGAGAAGACCAACGCGTTGGCACCAATCGCAACGGTTGTGTTTTCTTTGGTAGCGTGATCGTTAACAAACAAATCGTCATCACCGCCAGTTACGCCTAAGTGAGAATTGAATCCTTTAGTGCCTAAAAACAATTCTTTCTTGTAAGCCAAATTTCTTCCCACACCCATGTACGGTTTTCCAATTAATGCCAAGCCAATAAATTGAATGCCCGAAAGGAAAGATTCAAAACGGATAAATGCGTTGAGCAAACCAGAAGTCTTTTGGTACGGAGAAAAACCCAGCACAATTTCCGTTGAAGGATTAATTTTCAATGCCATCTGGCTGAGCCACTGGTTAGAGGCAGGGCGGCAATCGGCATCGGTCAACAAAACCCAATCGTATTTGGCGGCTTTGATGCCTAGCGTAAGTGCAAATTTTTTTCCGTTGATATGTTCGGGCTTAAAAGTTACCCGCGCCATTTTTAACCGGTCGTATTCCTTTGTGGCCTGAAGTAAAAAATCGTATGTGCCATCATTGCAACGGTCTTCCACAACAATTACTTCGAACTCGGGGTAATTTTGCGAGAGCAGCATCGGGATGAGTTCGCGAAGATTTTCTTCTTCATCGTGAGCACATACAATAATGGAAAAAGGTGGCCGGACAGCCGTTTGATCAACGACTTGCTTTCGAAAAGCAATCAACAGCGTTAAAAGGAAAACAACCTGAATGCCTAGGCCTACGAAGCTAATAATGAGGAGTACCAATCGATTTGAATTAAAAGTCGCAAAGATAAAGGCTTATCTAAAACCTGAAAGATGAATTCTATAACTTTACCGTTTCATGAAATTTCAACTTCAAGCCACAGATTCATTTTCAAAAGCTAGGACGGGTGTAATCACCACCGATCACGGAGAAATTCCAACGCCCATATTCATGCCGGTGGGCACAGCGGGTTCTGTAAAGGCAGTACAGCAGCGCGAATTGAAAAATGACATCGATGCAAAAATTATTTTAGGAAACACCTACCACCTTTATCTGCGCCCAGGTATAGAAATTCTGGAAAACGCAGGAGGCTTGCATAAATTCAATGGATGGGATCGCCCTATTCTTACCGATAGCGGTGGCTACCAAGTTTATTCGCTAGGTGAAAATAGAAAGATTACAGAAGAAGGTGTTGTATTCAAATCGCACATTGATGGCTCAAAACATATTTTCACTCCTGAAAATGTGATGGACATTGAACGGAGTATAGGTGCCGACATCATCATGGCTTTCGATGAATGTACACCTTATCCGTGCGAGTATGATTACGCCAAAAACTCGATGGGCATCACACATCGTTGGCTGAAGAGATGTATCAATCGAATTGAAGCTACAGAACCTAAATACGGATTTAGTCAGGCTCTTTTTCCGATTGTTCAGGGAAGTGTTTACAAAGACCTCCGGATTCAATCGGCCGAGTTTATTGCCTCCCAAAATCAACAAGGTAACGCTATTGGCGGATTGTCGGTGGGCGAACCTCATGAGATGATGTACGAAATGACAGATTTGGTCTGCGGCATTCTACCAAAAGAAAAACCGCGTTACCTGATGGGCGTTGGCACCCCGGAAAATATTCTTGAGTGCATTGCACTGGGCATCGATATGTTTGATTGTGTAATGCCGACGCGCAATGCACGTAACGGGCATTTGTTCACTCGCTTCGGTGTAGTGAAAATCAGGAACAGTCAATATGAGTTTGATAACAAGC
>DPLR01000225.1:0-547 GCA_003541895.1 Cytophagales bacterium
AATTGTCATACGATGGAAGAAAGAAAGAACCTGTTACGCTTCCGGTGAAGTTTCCTTTGTTGCTGGCGCAAGGAGTAGAAGGTATTGCGGTTGGTTTGTCAACTAAAATTCTTCCCCACAATTTCTGCGAACTGATCAAAGCATCGATCGATGTTTTGAAAGGAAAGAATCCAAAAATTTATCCTGACTTTCCGACTGGTGGTATCGCTGATTTTTCAGAATACGATCAAGGCTATCGCGGAGGAAAAATAAAAGTACGGGCAAAGATTGAGATTGCTGATAAGAAGACGTTGGTGATTCGTGAAATTCCTTTCGGCACAACAACGGCTTCGTTGATGGAGTCGATCGTGAAGGCGAGTGAGAAGGGAAAGATCAAGGTGAAGCAGGTGATCGACAACACAGCCAAGGATGTAGAGATTCAAGTAAATCTGCAAGCCGGCATTTCACCTGAGATTGCAATGGATGCGCTCTATGCATTTACGGATTGTGAAGTTTCAATTTCTCCGAATGCTTGTGTGATTGTAGAAGACAAGCCGATGTTCATGAA
>DPLR01000225.1:908-3823 GCA_003541895.1 Cytophagales bacterium
TTAGAGAAAATATTTATTGAGAAAAGAATTTACAGGACTATTGAAGAGATCGAAACTTTTGAGGAAGTAATTGAAACGGTTGACAAGGGACTAAAGCCATACAAGAAGCAATTCTATCGCGAGATAACACGAGATGACATTCTTCGCCTTTTGGAAATCCGCATCAAGCGCATTTCAAAATACGATTCATTCAAGGCAGATGAATTACTGAAGGATCTTGAAAAGGAATTGAAAGAGACACTGCATCACCTAAAGCACCTTACTGAATACGCCATTGCTTATTATCAAAACTTATTGGACAAGTATGGTAAAGGCCGCGAGCGAAGAACTGAAATCAAAAGCTTCCAGTCAGTGGTTGCAACAGAAGTAATTTCAAACAACCAGAAATTGTATGTGAACCGTGAAGATGGTTTTGTTGGTTTCGGGTTGAAGAAAGATGACAAGACCGAGTTCATCACCGAATGTTCTGACCTTGACGACATCATTGCTATCCGCAAAGATGGAAAAGCATTGGTGAGTCGCATCAAAGAAAAAGTATTCATGGGCAAAGACATCCTGCACGTGGGCGTGTGGAAAAAGGGTGATGAGCGCATGGTGTATAACCTGATCTACAGTGATGGCAAGAGCGGACGGACTTTTGCAAAGCGTTTTGCCATGCCCGCCATCATCCGCGATAAGGAATACAATCTCGACCAGGGAAATCCGAACAGCAAGGTTCATTATTTAAGCGCTAATCCGAATGGTGAAGCGGAAGTTGTTGAAGTTAAATTGAGCCAAAGCAGCACGGCACGCAAAAAGATTTTCGATTTTGATTTTTCGGAATTGGAAATCAAAGGTAGAGGCGCGCGTGGAAATACGATCACACACTATCCTGTTCGCAAAGTTGATTTTAAAGAGTCGAAAGGCTCTACCTTAAGTGGGCTTGAGTTGTGGTTTGATGAAGCAAGTGGTCGCCTCAACAAAGACAAACGCGGCAAGCATGTTGGTAAATTCAATGGCGATGATCAGATTCTGGCAATTACAAAATCCGGAAACTATAAGATCACCAGCTTTGATTTGAACAATCGCTACGAGCCAGAGAACAAAACCATTTTAATCGAGAAGTTCAATCCGAAGAAAGTGATTTCAGCTGTTTATTTCGATGGAGAGAGCAAGCACTATTTTGTAAAACGATTTACGATTGAGACCACAACACCTGATAAAGATTTCAATTTTATCAGCGAAGGAATTGGCTCGCGACTGGAGTTTGCCACTACTTCCGATAATCCTGAAATTGAAATGGAAGTAGTAAAAGGTAAGGGCAAGGACAAAGAAACGGAAGTTGTCAATCTGGAAGACATCATTGATGTGAAAGGATGGAAGTCGATTGGCAACCGGCTCTCGCAGCACAAGGTCACGAAAGTGAGACCGGTAGAAGAACCGGAAGACTCCGGCCTCGAAGAAGGAGACGAAGAGAATGTTGAGATGACAGAAGCAAATAGCTCTCTGTCATCCAAAAAAAAAATCTACCAACCTGAAATTGAAGAAGGGGAGCAAGCAAGCCTCTTCGGTGAAGAGCCCAAAGAGCAAGTCCTCGTCAACGGCCAGCCCGCGAAAGCTAAGCCGGCCAAGCCCAAAGAAGCAGAGCAAGCCGACCTCTTCGGTGAAGAAAAGGAAGAAGTGAAAAGTGGAAATTTGAAAGCGGAAAGTGATGGCAATGAAAACAGTGATCAAAAAGGATTTAGTCCGGGTGAGACAATTGACTTAGATTTGTAAGATGAAAGGGCTTTTAGGTGCGTTTGTTTTTGTTGGATTTTCCGTAGCGAGTTTTTCTCAGCAGATCATTGTTCACGGAAAAGTGAAAGAGGCGGTGACTGGCAAGGGCGTCTTCTCAAAAATTATTTATAGAAGTTATCCGACCGGAAGCCTTTCCGAAACATTCAACGACAGTACTTTTTCATTTACCATTTTCGGTTCATCGAAGTATGTAGTTACGGCAGAAGCTTCGGGCTACAGTAAGAATACCATTTTGGTTTTGCCGAGTGAGGCCGAGAATGGAGAAATTGTTAGAGACATAGAATTAACCTCTACCGGAAAAACCATTCGTTTGAATCATTTGATATTTGATTCTGGTCGATCCACTATTAAACCCGAGTCTTATATGGAATTGGATCAACTCGTGGCGTTCATGAAAGTGAATCCAGACATCGAGATTCAGTTGGAAGGTCATACTGACAATAGGGGAAATGCCGCGAAGAATTTCCAGCTCTCGCAAGACCGCGTTGAGGTGGTAAAAAAATATTTAGTGAAACAAGGAATATCTAAGAAGCGGATTCAAACCAAGGCTTTTGGTGGGTCACAGCCAATCACAACCGAAGACAGTGAATCAGCTCGCGCCTTAAACAGGAGGGTTGAAATGCGGATTTTGAAGGATTGATTGATTTTGCTAATCAATTATTTGCGGATATTTTTGAGGATGCGTTTGAATTTGGTACGTGTCTCATTTCTTTTTTTACTCACCTTCAATTGGTTTAACGGAACGAGTCAGTGTTTAACAGATTTGAGAAAAATCTTGCCTGAAAATGGGAATGAAAGGAATTTGAGTTCATCTCATATTGCAACAGCAGGAGATTACATGGTGGTTGGTAATACTCAGGATGATACAACAAGTTTTGTTAGTGGAGGCGCAGCTTACCTATTTAAAAAAACGCCAGCAGGATGGGATTATGTTGGACTCTTAACTTCTTCAAAACCCTCGAAATATTTACAATTTGGCTACCGCGTGGCAATGGATTCACTTGCTGAAACGATTGCTATCGTGTCTTTTGGTTATCAATTGAGTACTACCTTAAGCGAGGTTTATGTTTTTCAGAGACCTAATACAGGTTGGGGATCAATGACTGAAACCGATAGGATTAAACTTCCAGACACCACAA
>DPLR01000325.1 GCA_003541895.1 Cytophagales bacterium
CTGGTGGTCATCCCTATCACACGATCTTGATACAATGCCACAAACTGACCGTCAGGAAAAATTTTAATGTGATGAAGATAATGTTCCTTCTTCATTAACGAGGTCGGGTTGAGTGTAGGAAAAACAATACGCTGAAGTTCTTCCAACGCGGCTGCATGCTCCGGCTGCGTGTTGGTGATCACAATGCCAACACCGACCTCTTTCCTATAGTTTACAACAGCCGGTGAAGTCATACCATTTGTATTTTCTCTGCCGACTGCGTTTGAGTGCTCGTCAACTTCAACAATTGCGTTCGGATAATTTCCAATCCTTTTATTAAGTCAGCACGCTCAATTACCAACGGACTAAGTACCCGAATGACGTTGCCGTTTACGCCCGCACTGATGATGAGCAACCCATTTTCCGCGCAAGCTGCCATCAATTTTTTACACAGCTCGCCATCCGGTTGATGTGGGTCTCCGTTCTTCACCAACTCAAACGCTACCATCGCGCCAAGCCCACGCACTTCGCCAATGGCCGCACAATCTTTTTTCAATTCATCAAAATAATTTTTCACCGCCTTGCCAACCTCTTCACCTTTCTTATTGATGTCAATTTCTTTCATGTATTGAATGGTGGCGAGCGAAGCTGCACACGCTACCGGATTGCCCGGGTAGGTTCCACCCAAAGTTCCCTTCGTTGTTTTGTCCATTATTTCTGCGCGGCCAATCACTGCACCAATTGGCATACCACTGCCCATCGATTTTGCCCACGTAGAAATATCAGGCACTATATCATAATGTTGATACGCTGCCCACTGGCCGGTTCTTCCAAAGCCTGTTTGAACTTCATCGATGATCAACAAAATTCCTTTGGCTTTGCACAGCGCCTGCAATCCTTGCACATATTTTTTCGGTGCCACCACAAAGCCACCTTCTCCTTGAACTAACTCAAGAATAACGGCCGCCACTTGCGAAACATCCACCATGTTGTGCAAGTATGTTTCAAAAGCTTCCAACTCGCGATCGATGAATTCGTCCAGCGACAAACCATCGTTGCGTTGGTAATAATCAGGAAATGGAAAGCGATACACTTCAGGCGCAAAAGGGCCGCAACCAATTTTGTAACCCACTTTAGATGTAAGCGTCATGCCAAGCAACGTGCGTCCATGAAATCCACCGGTGAAGCAAATGATACCTTGCTTGCCTGTTGCCTGGCGCGCAATTTTAATAGCATTCTCCACGGCTTCGGCACCCGAATTGGTGAGCATTACTTTTGTTTTCTCTCCATGTGGAAACAAGGCAGCCAACTCTTCGCATAACTGTACATAGGGTTCATAGATCGCCACAGGGAAACAAGCGTGAACCAATTTTTTTGTTTGCTCGATGATGGCGTCAACTACCGGCTTAGGGCAATGCCCTGCATTCAGCACACCGATGCCTCCGGCAAAATCAATGTACTTTTTGCCATCTACATCTTTGATCAACGCGCCTTCACCCGATTCAATAGTCAGTGGGCTAAACATTCCCATGCCTTCGGGCACGATCGCATTTCTCCGCTCAATAAGTTGTTGTGATTTTTTCATAGCAATTCGTTGTTCTTTAATCCTGTCATGCAATTGATTTTACAATTTGTTGTGCAGCCAGTTTGCTGCTCTCCACGGCTCCGTTCATAAAACCCTGGTGCAGCACGCTGCAATGTTCACCTGCAAAAAATATATTTTCGAATGGTTCTTGTTCAACGCCTGCAAACTCCGACCATTGCCCGGGCAAGTAGCTGGTATAACTTCCTTTTGAAAACGGATGCGTTCCCCACGTAAACTTCGCGATGCGGCCATTGTATTGTTCGGTCAAGCCGGGATAGATTTTGTCTGCACCACCAAGCCAACGCTCTTTGATCTGAGTGTAATTCATGTTTTGAAAATCGATGGACTCATTTCCTCCGGTCACAAAAGAAAGTGAGCCTTGCGGAATATCCACGCCCTGAGAACTGTCCCAAATACAAGTCCGGTTTACATCGGTATACACATATCCCTGAAAACCTTGTTCGCGCCAAACTCTTTTCTTGAAACCCATGGCGGTTTTTGCTGCAAAGCCGAAACCAACAGTATCAATGCACTTCTGTTTTCGTTCGGAAAATTTAAAATTCCTTTCAATGTCGCGAAGGATGGTGAATGGGACAGTCAGGAGTACTCGATCTGCTTTTACAACTTCCTGTTTTCCTTCCGTTTCAAAAGTGAGATTGTAATGATCGTCTTCCTTGTTGATTTTTTTCAAAACGAATCCGGTCTTTATCTGGTCTTGCACTTGGGCACTCAACTTGTCAATCAAACGTTGGCTGCCACCTTTGAATTTCAACACTTCATGCTCTTGACCAAAAGCACTGTAGTGATGTTCTTTGGGTGCGGGAAGCACAAGAACATAAAGCATATTAATGGCCGATTGCTGCGAAGCTTCCATTGCATATTCATTGGTGATGGCCATGTCGAGAAAATCATAGAGCCACCCTTTCATGCCGATGCTCTTCAGATATTCTGTGACAGACAGCTTGTCTAACGCACTATATTGGTCGCCCATACTGTAATGCAAAACATCGGGAAGAGAATCAATGTCTTTCTGGATCCGTTCTGCAAAAGGTTTCAACGCATCGGCCATCTCGTCTTCTGTAAAACGTTTGCCACTAAAAAAATAATAATGCGGAATGAGTGTGTCAGGTTGTAGGTCAACCGTTTCTACATTGAGTTCTTTCGCCAGCGCAATCAAATCGGTTTGAGTTGTGTCAATATACTCGGCTCCAAAATCAACGTGGGCTCCATCCACTACTGCATCTTCAATGGTGAGTATTCGTCCGCCCGCGCGACCGGTAGCTTCATAAATAATGGAAGGTACTCCGCTCTTCTTCAATTCATACGCAGCGTTCAAGCCAGAAATTCCAGCACCAACAATAACAATTGATTTTTTCTTTTCGTCAAAGCAACCGTGAAGCGGCAAAGCGAGAGCCGCACTTGCCATAACACTTTTGCGCAAAAAATTCCTTCTGCTTTGATCAAACTCGTGTGCGCCTGCTTTTCTAAAGGCACGCTTCAACAATGCAGTACCCAATGACCTGCTCATAAATGCTTCTTATGTTCTTGAAACTATTCGTTCGGGTAACCTGGATTTTGTACCAAAGCTCCTTTCGTAGCAATCAATTCTTGTTTTGGAATAGGAAAAATAGAATTGAAATCGCTGATCGTGTAGTCAGTGGTATTTTTTGCATCGCCCACCACGGTTGCGAATTTTCCATAGCGCGCAAGATCGAACATGCGATGGCCTTCAAAATTCAACTCGGCTTTTCGTTCATCTAAAATGGCATCGATAAAATCGGCTTGCGTAGCAAAATCGGAAAGCGCATAAGCAGCTAACCCACGATTGGCGCGAATGGTATTTAGATCATCAACGCCACCTTGAGTTAGACCATGTGCTTCGGCACGGATCAAATACATTTCTGAAATGCGCGTGATGAACGCGGGGTTATCGCGCGTGGTTTCGCCTCTGTATTTTTGCGTGCGACCATCGGGCGTGATGCTGAAGTCATTGTCGTTCGCTGAGAAATCAACCAACGAAGCTCTCAAGTCGCCAGGTCGGTTGATGAAGAAAGTATCCAGTTTGGCATTTGCCAAAAAGAGAACATCCGAACGCAACGCGCTCGACCGTAAGTAAGTCAGCGCATTTAATGCACTTTGGTTTTGAATGCTGAAGGTCAACTCAAAAATAGATTCTTGCGATTGATAAGGAGCAGAAAATATTTTAGGAAAATCAGTTTGACTCATCACGGAATACGATCCGTCATTAATAACATTCGTAGCTGTTGCAATTGCCTTTACCTTATCTCCTTGATAGAGATACGCACGAGCTAATATAGCTTGGATGGCCATCGGGTTGAGATACACTTTTGTTCGATCGGTGGCACCCACAAGCGTAAGTGCTGTTGTAAGATCTTGTATGATAAAAGCGTAAGAATCTGCTACTGTACTTCTCGTAACAACATCGGATGCCGTTTGAATTTTATCAACTAAGGGAATGCCATAAATCGATGACGTGTTCCAGTGCTCACCAAACATACGAAGCGCATCAAAATGTGCAAGTGCACGAGCTGCATAGGCTTGACCTTTGATGCTGTCTCTTTCGGCTTGTGAAAAAGTGGCATCTTGAATACCATCAATACGTGTTATGATGGCATTCGATGTGGCAATAGTATAATACAAAGCGAGCCACACGTTTTCTACAATCGTATTTGAAGTAGATACATTCACATTGCTGATTTCATCGAGGATGGTATTTTGATAACCACCATCAATGCCTACATCGCTATTTAAGTCGGCCACCATTTGATAGTAGCCTCCATAATAATATTTCGCTTGCATA
>DPLR01000441.1 GCA_003541895.1 Cytophagales bacterium
AGTAAATCAGAAAAAATTTAGAACCAGAGAGCCAATTCAAATAAAATTATCAACCAAAGACACTGTTCCGGGTTCTGTTTTCGTCAGCGTTAGAAAAATGGAGAGCAAAGCAAAAGAACTTGAAGATAAGAATAGGGGCTTTTATTCGCCTGTAATAACTACAAACGAGATTTCACCCAATAGTAATTTCTTACCTGAAGTGAGGGGCAAAATATTTTCTGGTAGAGTTTTGAAAAATGATCCTCCTGTTAAAGGAGAAAAAGTTTATTTATCTATTCCAGCCAAAGATTATTTTTTCTCAGCCACAATAACAGATTCTGAAGGTCGATTTTATTTTAACGTGAATAAAATAAAATTTAATGCCGAAGGAGTAGTACAAGTAGATTCAACCATATGCTCAAATTGCAGAATAGAAAAATACAGTGAGGGATTAAGTGACTATTCAGCATTTAAGCCTTCTCCTCTAAAAATAGACTCAACCTATCGAAGACTAATAGAGGCTAGAAGCTTATCTATGCAAATTGAAAATGCGTACTTCGAAAACAAAAAAGACTCAATAAAAGAACCTGTAGAAATTTTAAGGTTTTATGGCAAGCCTGACGTGACCTACGGGTTAGATGATTATACACGTTTCCCCACCATGGAAGATGTACTCGTTGAGTACATTGGCGATATTGTCCTAAGGAAAAAATCAAATGAGTTCGAAGTTAGAATAAAGGATACCCGCAGGGGCATCATATTTGAAAATACCCCTTTGATCTTGATTGATGGAATTCCCATTTTTAACACCAACCATTTGATGCATTATAATCCATTTTTGATTGAAAAAATTGAAATTGTAAACCGCAGGTATTTTTACGGCCCATTAGAAGCAGATGGCGTGATTAGCATTTCTACTTATGAGGGAAACGCACGAAATTTAGCGGGCACAAGAGAAAAATTTGATGGCATTCAAGCGCACAAAAAATATTTTTCACCAGCCTATAATTCGAAATTATTCAATCGAATTCCCGATAACCGAATTCAACTCTATTGGAACCCATTGATGGAAATATCGAATAAACCTTTGGCATTGAATTTTTATTCATCGGATCTCAAAGGTGATTTCGAAATTAAAATCGGTGGGATATTGGCTAACGGGAAGCAAATTCAATTCACCGAAACTATCCATGTTGAGTAAGTTCATTTAAAGGGCTTTGCTCACCGGTTTATTTTTTCTAATTTTAACACACTGACTATACTTCTATTTGGCTTATGGCTTCTACATTTTTTAGTAAAAAAGACGAGCTCAACGTTTTGGTCAATCTTGCAGCGATTGATCGTTTTATTGATGTAAAAGAAGTTAAGCTTATCCATATGATTGGCAAATCAAATGGGATAAGTGCGGAAGAAATTGATGAAATGATAAAAAACCCAAAAACGGTTTTAAACCTTAGCCTAATCACTGAAGACGAAAAATTTGAGCACCTCTATTACCTTATCCTCATGATGAAATCAGATGGTAGAGTGCTAAAAAATGAAATTGATTTTTGCGAGACAATTGCACAACGCCTTGGTTACGCCAAAGGTGTGGTTGGCGCTTTGTCTAAGCATGTATATAGTGATTTAGCCGTTCACTCCAACCGAAAACTTCTCCGACAGATTTCAGAAAAATATTTGGAGTTTAGAAATCCTTAACCCTTCCGTTCGGCATTCCAAGACTTTGTACCCCCGGCAGGAATCGAACCTGCATCTTCAGAATCGGAATCTGAAATTCTATCCATTGAAATACGGAGGCATTACAACTGTATTTCTAAATTGTGGTGGCAAAAATAAGACAATCTCTCGAGCTGAGCACTAATTTTATTCCATTATGAATATTCAATCGCTTCATCAGGAGTTGCTTTCAGAAATAATTAAACACTCAGGCCAGCCAACGAAACACACATTCCTTGACAGCTATCTCGGAAACTCACACCCGCGCTACCCTATTAGCATACCCATACTGAGAACGGTGGCCAAAGATTGGCTGAAGTTGCAAACCCTATCAACTGTTGATTTCTTTCAACTGATTTCAGCTTTGATTATGGCCCCTTCCTCAACCGAAAAAATGGTGGCGGGCATCCTTCTTGATTATGCAAAAGCAAATTTAAAAGAGATTGATCCAAACCAAATCGATACATGGCTAAATCATCTTGAGGGTTGGGCAGAGATTGATACGCTTTGTTACGGTGATTTCAAAGTTGACGATGTATTAGAAAATTGGGTGGCCTGGAAAAAAGTTTTAGTTAAACTGAACAAAGATAAAAACATCAACAAAAGAAGAGCCTCTCTCGTGCTATTATGTAAACCCCTCACAAGGTCGAGCGACAAGAGAATCGCTTCGTTGGCATTTCAATTCATTGAAAGTCTGAAGCACGAAAAAGAAGTTTTATTGACCAAAGCAATCTCATGGACCTTGAGAAGCATGGTGAAGCTGCATCGCTCTGATCTAAAAAAATACATTCAAAAAAATAAATCTTCACTCCCAGCCATTGCGGTTCGTGAGACCTTAAAGAAAATTGAAACGGGAAAGAAAAATGGCTAAAATATTAGCCACGCTCAAGATCATCGCAGGGTTATCCATATGTTTTAGGTTAAGCGTATCAAAAGAAGTAACTTTATTTGAACACGTAACTAAATCACCTATATACAACATTGGCTAACGAAGAAGATAAAATTATTGTCTTTACAGCTTTCGATACAATTGTCGAAGCCAATCTTGCCAAAACCAAATTGGATGCGTATGGAGTTCCTTGTTTCTTAACAGAAGAAAATCTTACTAGTCTTTACCCTGTCCGCATGGGGATTTTCCCGGGTGTAAGACTTCACATTTTTGAAAAAGACGCTGACGAAGTGAGAAAAATACTGGAGCATCAAATCGAAGAGAGTTTCATTCGATGTCCGCACTGTGGCTCGGTTCTTTTAGAAAAAAATTATTCGGCTTGGAGCAAAATGATGGCCAGTGCAATGCTTTTAATTGGAATGATTTTGCCACTGGCACCTCAGCAATACCACTGCAATAACTGCGGCAAATCTTTTTCTGAATTAGACTGAATTAAATTTTCAAGATCGTAAACTCAACTCTCCGGTTGTTTGCACGGCCTTCGTCAGTATCATTCGTATCAATGGGTTTGGTTTCCCCATACCCGTGCGCTTGCAATCGAGATTCATCAATACCTTGACTTTTTAAATAATCTACGACTGACTGCGATCGGCCTTGTGATAAATTCAAATTATATTCATCCGATCCTTTGCTATCCGTATGGCCGGCAATCTCGACTGAAACTTTTGAATTCTGTTTTAAGAAATCAACTACCTTGTTTAGCTCAACAAAAGATTCTGGTTTCAAGGTGGTCTTATCAAAATCAAAATAAATATTTTTCAACCGAACTGTAATCCCTACTTCAATTTCAGTCATCAAAATATTTTTTATTACTGGGATTGTATTGTCGTCCACTACTTGCACGCTGTCGGTTGAATTGAGATAACCTTCAGCAGATACATTGTAAACAAACCAACCCGTGCCCGGAATATCTTGTTTGTAACTTCCGCCCGTGGCATCGGGCGTCATTGCAGACGAAGTTCCTCGTTGCGTGATGCTCATTTTTGGAGCCGGTACTTTGTTGTTTGTTTTCTTATCCAACACATCTCCTGCTAGCGACAATTGCTTGGCTACAGGTTGCAAGTACAAATCAACATGCAATGTTGTATCGCGATTGAGTCGTGGCACTTTGTAATCTCCCGAAGCCGGCAAATAACCTGTTGCATTGGCCGCAACGCTATACGCATCAACTTCAGGAATTCTGGTTTCGAATTTCCCAACGGATGACGTCTTCAAACTAATGGGCTGTTTAAGTTCCTTTAATTTTACATCAACATTGGCTGAAGCAATCGGCTGTTTTGTTTTTTGATTGTAAGTAGTTCCAGCAAGGGTGATAAAAATGTTCCTTGGCCTAAGAATCAGAAGATCAAAATTGCCACCATCTACTTTGGCTCCTGCACGTGCTGTAAAAATATTTCCTTTTGCATCGATGGAAAAATAAGCATCATCAGCCACTGTGTTTATTGCTCTTCCCAAATTCACAGGCTCGCTCCAATTCTGCCATGAGTCATCAAGGCGTGTCGTTTTATAAAGATCGGTTCCTCCTACTCGGTCTTTTGAAAATCGTGCACTTGCAAAATATAATGTCTTCTGATCAGGAGCAATGAATGGTGAGAAGTCATCGGCTACCGAACTGATTTTAAGTTTCACTGGCTTTGAAAAATGTCCATCGGGTTGCTGGCTGCTCAAATACAAATCGCTGTCTTTGTCATTGGGGCGCTCGGAGAAATAAATGATCATTTGTTTACCGTCAGCCGATAAAGATGCTCCATAAAAAATTCCCTTATCCATTTTATCGAAGTCGGTAACTTTAAGTTCACTCACACTTCCTGAAGGGCTAACGATTGAA
>DPLR01000384.1:0-5659 GCA_003541895.1 Cytophagales bacterium
AAGAGGAAAAAGAAAATAATTAGTGTGCGCTTCACCATTTGATTCTCTAATCAATATTCAAATGAATCTTTAAATCTTTCAGTGATCAAATCAGTTCTTAATAAATTTCTTTATCTCCTCCTGACCGTACCAAACTCTTTTGTTGGTTTAGATGTCTGTGAGGAAAAGTGTTGTAATGTAGTTAACCACTTTCTTATTATTATACACATCTGTTTCTGACGTCATCTCGCCAAAAAGCATGAGGTTGGCACCTTGCTCTTTTCCCCACTTTGAGGCGGATGTCGAACTAGAAAAATCTTGTTGCTCCGCGCGTTCCTCTCTAAGTTTATCACGAAAACTATCGGATTCAACCAAATCAGCAAAGCCCGAATTATAAATAGCCAATTCAATTTTCTTTACATAATTATCGGCATCAATGTGCTCGCTTGTTTTGTTGCGAATAAGACCAACGATAATCGAAGGTTTCTTATTGATTGCTTTTGAATATTCTTTAAACTTATCACTTGACAATAATCCATCAATCATTTTTTGCGATACCAAGCGCGAATCGCTATCATTCCATCGGCCGCTCAAATCAATATTTTTGTTAGGGTCAACTCGCGAAACAGACCGGGCGCAGCCAAATAAAAGTAAAGCAGCAAAAAGAATTGATATACCAAACTTTATTTTCATTTTTTCAAATTGATTTTAAATGACCAATCACCTCCTTCGGGTTTGCAGAAGAGAAAACAAAATTGCCTGCCACCAGTACATCTGCCCCTGCATCGATCAATGCCTTGGCGTTTTGTTGATTTACCCCGCCATCAATCTCTATCAACGTGTTTGTTTTGCGGGAGTTGATCAACTCTTTTAATGCTTTGATTTTAGAGTACGTCCGCTCAA
The DNA here is from genome assembly GCA_003541895.1 of Cytophagales bacterium. GTDB lineage: Bacteria > Bacteroidota > Bacteroidia > Cytophagales > Cyclobacteriaceae > ELB16-189. Next base: position 883 of record DPLR01000384.1, read on the forward strand.
TAAATTTCTGTCCTCCGAACCCAGGGTTCACCGACATCATGCAAACCAAATCAACATCCTGAATAATATCTTCCAATTGTGCAATTGGTGTGTGCGGATTCAAGGCAACTCCTGCTTTACATCCGAGCGATTTTAGCTGCTGTAAATTGCGGTGCAAGTGTGGGCAAGCTTCTATGTGAACGGAAATGGTTTCTGCTCCTGCCTTCTTAAACGCGTCAACATAGCGCTCAGGTTGAACAATCATCAAATGTACGTCCATTGGTTTCTTTGCATGCCTTCCAATTGCTTCAACCACCGGCACGCCCATAGAAATGTTAGGGACAAAAACACCATCCATTACATCAATATGGATCCAATCGGCCTCACTGTTGTTGATCATTTCAATTTCACGCTGAAGGTTAGCAAAATCAGCAGCTAAAATGGATGGAGCTAAAATCATTTTTCAGGGTTAAAGTTCAAAGATAATAGTTGTTCTATTAAACCATGAAACTTTAAACTCTGAACCTTAAACATTCATTACCTTTGCGCCCTTATTTCTAAAACGTGAATTATTTATCAGCAGAAAATCTATCTAAATCCTACAATGATCGTTGGCTATTTCAGGATTTAACCCTAGGAATCTCGCAAGGCGAAAAAATAGCTTTGGTGGGCGAAAATGGCGTGGGTAAATCTACCCTATTGAAAATCCTGATTGGTCAGGTCCAACCTGATAACGGTAAAGTGAGCGTGCGGGAAGGAATTAAAATCGGTGACCTCGTACAACAACCCAATGCACCTGGGCATTTCACTGTCAACGATATTTTATTCGATGAAAAGAACAAGATTGCGGCTGTAGTAAGAGAATACGAGGCGTGCCTACACGATCATGAGGTATCGGCAGAAAGAATGCAGCACGCACTAGAACAGATGGAAGAATTTCACGCCTGGGAGTACGATGCACGCGTACATGAAATTACAAGTAAACTTGGTATCAACAACTTAGATCAGAAATTTGAAGAGCTTTCAGGCGGACAGCGCAAAAGAACTTTCCTAGCGCAAATGCTACTGGCCGAGCCGGACCTGCTTATCTTGGATGAGCCAACCAACCACCTTGATCTGGAAGCCATCGAATGGTTGGAGAATTATTTATCAGGCCAGAACATTACGCTTTTGATGGTGACGCACGACCGTTATTTTCTTGACAATGTAGCCAACCTCATCATCGAAATAGACCGAAAGAAACTGTATTCGTACAAAGGCAACTATGCTTATTTCCTCGAAAAGAAATCGGAGCGTGAAGAAATGTTGAAGACCGAAGTTGCCAAAGCACGTAACCTCATGAAGAAAGAATTGGAATGGATGCGCAAACAACCCAAGGCAAGAGGCACGAAAGCAAAATACAGAGTTGATGCATTTTATGAGCTACAAGAAAAAGCTTCCGTAAATCTAAAAAAAGACAAGCTAGAACTTGACATTGCCGAGCGTAGACAGGGAGGCAAAATTCTGGAATTGGAAAACGTGAACAAAAAGTTCGGTGAGCTAAAAAGCGTGGATGATTTTTCATACGTGTTTAAAAAGAAAGATCGCATAGGTGTTGTTGGGAAAAACGGGATTGGCAAATCTACGTTTCTTGATTTACTCAGCGGAGCCATCAAACCTGATTCTGGAGAAGTGATCAATGGAGTAACTACCAAGATTGGATACTTTACCCAAGAAGCAATCAGCCTGAATCTAAATCACCGGGTAATTGAAGAAGTGAAAGAAATTGCCGAGTTCATTACGTTAGCTGATGGCTCGCAAGTATCCGCCTCAAAATTCCTTGACCTGTTTTTATTCTCGCCCGAGAAGCAATACACATTCGTTGAAAAGCTAAGTGGCGGTGAAAAGAAAAGATTGCAATTGCTGAAAGTGTTGGTGACAAACCCTAACTTTTTGATCCTCGATGAACCGACCAATGATTTTGATATCGATACACTAAATGTTCTCGAAGATTTCCTTGAGAAATTCAACGGCTGTTTATTGCTCGTATCTCACGACCGTTATTTTATGGACCATCTGGTTGATCAGCTTTTTGTTTTTGAGGGCGATGGGAAAATAACTCCCTTCAACGGAAACTATTCCGATTACAGAAGTTGGATTGACGAAAAGGAAGCAACCCCAACACTAGCAAAAGCCCCAAAAGAAGTTACTAATACATCAAGCCCCTCTAAAAAGGAAAAACTTTCTTTCAATGAAAAGCAAGAATACGACCGGTTAACCCAGGAAATTGAACGATTAGAATCTCATAAAAAAGAAGTGATTGAATTGATCAATGTTGGCACAGCTGATCATCTTAAACTGCAAGTGTGGTCTAAGCAAATTGAAGAACTGAATCACCAGATTGAAACTAAAACATTGAGATGGATTGAACTTGCTGAGTTGGCCTAGACTGAGGCTTTAAAAAAAAATAAGTGAACCAAAAATAAAAATAACCTGTTTTTCGTCTACTCAGAAAATTACCAGGTTATGAACCACACTACTCACTTTAAAAAGAATGATAGCTCAACCCATCAAAACGACTGGACAAACTATTACCTTAAAAGTTTTGCTACTGCTTGGGTTAATTGGGAGACTTACCAACGCGAAGAAAAGACGTTTTCATTTGTACAGCGTGCCACACGCAAAATCAATTCGATTTCTTAACAGAGCCACCGCTACTTGAGTGCGTATTGGTGCGCGTTGGGTTACCGCGATACCTCAAATCACCACCACTACTTGCATGAGCCTCTAAATCTTTAGACACAGAAACCTTAGCCTCGCCCCCGCTACTTACACGGGCCACAACCGATTCGCTCTCTAAACGATAAGCATCAACTTCGCCACCACTGCTCACTTCAACCTCAGATTTGGTTGCTTTACCTTCGAGCACGGCTTCTCCGGCACTTGATACATCCACCATAACCGATGCAGCATCAATTGAAATTTCTACATTAGCCGCACTAGATACGCCCACATCCAAATCATTTGCTTTTATAACGCCATCCGAAAAAACACTTGAGGCAGAACTTGCTGTTATCTTTTCGATACTTACATAAGTTACATACACCTTTACATCAATGTTATTGAAAAAACCGTGCGAATTCTTCATGCTAATGTGCAAAGTGCTACCTTCAACTTCAGTTGCCACTTTCGATAAATCCCCTCCACTAACCACCACCTTTGCACTCTCCTTATCTCCCTTTTTTAAGTAGACATCAATAGATTGAGATACCTTAACGGCCCGGAAAGAGTTAAGTGATCGCGTTTCTGAATTCTGTGCCAGAACGTTTACGGAAATAAGTATAAATAAACCCAGAATTATCTTTTTCATATTCGCATGTTTGAACCAATGACAGCTAAATAAAAATAAGGTTGCATGGAAATAGTTTAGCGAAAAATATTTTCCATCGTGTAAGAAATAAAGAGTTTTTAACTAAATTTAAATTGTTGATCAATTTATTTTCGCACAAATATTAAAACATCATGACTAAAGAGCAACTCAATGTATTAATCAACTTGGCGGCAAGTGATAATAGTGTGGCTGAAAAGGAAGCTAAGACTATCCATGTAATTGCTAAAGCTAGTGGCATCCCTGCTGCAGATGTAGATGCGATGTTAAAAAAACCTCAACCAATTGGTGATCTGTCGTCCTTAACTGAAGATCAAAAATTTGAGAATTTATACCACTTGATCCAATTGATGAAGAGTGATGGGCAGGTATTTAAAAGTGAAATCAATTTTTGCGAAGGGGTAGCTGAAAAATTAGGTTATAAAAAAGGCGTTGTGGCAGAATTGTCATCAAGAATTTACAGTGACCCTACCATTACAGCCGATCGGAAATTATTGATGGACAGAGCCCATAAATTTTTGAAATAATACCCTGAAAATCTCTAATAAATAAAGGTCGCCACGAGCGGCCTTTATTGTTTTAATGGATTCTTCTTGAGTTGGCTGCCTTCCATCGTCAGGTTATTGTCTACCATTCGGTTATTGTATTGCTGAATGAAGGCTTTTAAGTGATTAGTTAAATGGGTTGTGGTATCTGGCAATCGATCAATCAAGTTGTCTTTAAGAAATTTATCAGTTTTAAATTGATATAGAGCGTTCACTTTGGCTCCATCAAACTGCAACAAATAATCACCTTGAAATATTTGATAGGTACTGTTCAAATAATTAAAAGCAAACGGAGTTGAACGGTCGGCATAAATATCTCTACCAAAAGCGATGTAAGGTTTATCAAAATGAAGTTGCCCCAAAATAGTTGGCATGATATCTATTTGTTGAATAATATCACCTTTCATTCCCTGTGATTTTTTACCCGGCTGATAAAAGAAGACCGGAATAGAGAAGTAACCCCAGGCCGTATTGTATTCAGGAACAGAAATTTCGGCAGAAGCATGATCGGCAGTGATCACGAAAAGGGTATTATTAAACCAGGGCATTTGGCTGGCCGTCTTAAAAAAACGTTGAAGTGCAAAGTCAGTGTACTCAATTGTTCGATGAACTAACTTCGGACCACCTTTGAATTTATTTTCATAGCCGTTAGGTAAATTGTACGGATGATGGGACGAAACAGTGAAAAGTGTTGTGTAAAATGGTTGCTTAAATGTGTTCATTTTGTTGGCAAAGAATTGAAGAAAAGGTTCATCCCAAATGCCCCAGATACCATCATCATCATCGTTGTTGTTGTATTCATTCCTCCCATAGTATGAATCGAAACCTGAGAGATTTGCAAAAGCGTCAAAACCCATAGAACCGTTGGGTGCCCCATGAAAAAAAG
>DPLR01000384.1:5911-6259 GCA_003541895.1 Cytophagales bacterium
CCCATGAAAAAAAGCGGTATAATAATTTTTGGTCTTTAATAAAGTGGCCAAGCTATTTACTTTGTTACCACTGAAGTGAGACAAAACAAATGGCACCTCAATTGAAGGGATGCTGCAAATCACCGATGGCATAGCATCAATCGATTTACGTCCGTTGGCCAAAGAAAACTGATAAGAATCACTTACGCCTATGAGTGAATCGAGAAACGGGGTGTAACCCTTGTAATTTCCTCCATCGATATTCTTGTTATAAGCTCCAACGAATTCTTTGGAAAAACTTTCCAGAATGAGAATAACCACATTCTTTGGGGTGAATCGAATTGAATCTACCGGATTATGAACGGGAGT
>DPLR01000615.1:0-428 GCA_003541895.1 Cytophagales bacterium
TAAAGAAAATCAGTTTCAACGAACGAATGTCCGAGGAAACAAATTGTTTCGTGGCCGACCTCTATATCAACGGTAAGAAAGTTGGCTATGCCGAGAATCGTGGCACAGGTGGTCCAACCGACTATCGTGGTGACACAAAGGAAGCCAATGATGTTATCAGGGAAGCCGAAGCACATTTCAAATCCTTGCCAAAGGTATGGATAAAGGAATATAACTTCGAGCATCAGCCAACACTTGAAAGTGCAATTGACGATTGTTTTGAGGCATATCTTAAAGAAAGGGAAGCCAAGAAGAAAACAAAGATGTACGAGAAAGCATTTTGCTACGGTATACCCAATGGCCATAGCTACCGGACAATTTCTTGGAAAGGCAGAACCCTTGCACAGATTGACAAAATAAGTCTGCAACGTGCATATGACAAGGTGAAG
>DPLR01000615.1:779-3704 GCA_003541895.1 Cytophagales bacterium
GGGTTTTTTATTTTTATGATTTTCCTGGAAAATATTTGATAAAAACGAAACATTTTTATAACGTTTTGCGTACAATCAGTATAACCAAAACAAACACATACCAAATGAAAACAAACGAAACGATTTACAAAGGCGTACCCCTCACAAACGGTAGAACAACTGAAATGATTGATGCTATTATCGAAAGCCGTAATAGTATGAAGACCAATGAATTGGCTGAACTTCTTGGCTTTGATTCATTCAGACAAGTAAATGCAATATGTAGGCTTCTTAATACGGCAAACGGAACAACCAAGGCCAAAGCACCCAAAGCATCCAAAAAGACGAAATTCAAACCTGTTAGAGAGGCAAAAAACACCTTTAGTAATTATTATGGTGAAGGCAAAGATAAGGCAAGGGATTTAATTGCTGATGCCATCATGGATACCAAACGGCAGAGTAGTAATGTTTTAACCTTACCTGCTGCTGCTTGGATAATGGAAAAGAACATCATAAAGAAAAAATCCGGCTATAAGTTTACTGCTGTTGAGCGGGAGAAAGATACTTTTAATAAAATGATTAGCAATGCAATGTCTAATGATGACATAAAAGATTCTGTTATTGCTTATTTAAATAAAAGTATCGGTGAGGTTGTTGTGAATGACAAGGAAGACACATACAGTAGCATGATTTTAGATTATTGCGGTTTTATCGACAGTTTTTATGATGAAATCAATGACATACTGAAACGTAATTTAGTGAAGAAGGGTGGCTACATTACAATAACATTAGCCGAGAATGACAGGCAATTAAATCATTCACATCATATGAACAGTCATAGCAACACTTACATTCAGAATTGTTGTGCTAATGAGGATGTAAGCGGAGCAAGGGTAACAAATGATTTGGTTAACATCTTAGTCTTTAATAATACTGGCTATAAGATTGTAAAGAAGTTTAACTACAAAGATAAAACGGTGAAAATGTTATTGTTCGTTATCAAAAGGAATGATGACTAAAGAATGTTCAAAACCCCTGTAACCTTACAGGGGTTTTTTCGTATAATCATTGTAAACCAATACACACAAAGCGATGAAAAAATTCTTCAACACTTACGCAAGGCCAATAGGATGGACACTTGCATTTACATTCAGCATTGGATGTTGGGTTGTATTATTCACCGTAATACTCTAAGACCATGAACGCAATCACACTCATTCAGACCCTGACTTATACAAGGGCAACTGAAACCAAAATTGGTACGGCAACCAACGTACTAAACGAACTCTACCGATTGAAGAAAAGCAAACAACTGCCTTTCTTGTGCGTCCGGAGAGCAATCAGGATTCAGGAACGAATTGTGAAAGGAATACAGGAATGAAGACACAAATTATCGTACCTTGGAGAATCGCTAAGAAAAGCGTACACGATGCTTCTGGAATATCAACACCGGAAGACTATCTCTGGGAACTCATAAACGGTATATATTATCCCGTAACGAAATAAAATAATCTCGCCAGAATGAAACTTTTCTGGCGAGATTACGTATAATCTATGTAAACCAAAGCAACCAAATGAAAAAATTACTCATACTTGTAACCTGCGAAGAAAGCCAAGCCGTAACCAAGGCATTCAGAGCATTAGGCCACGAAGCCTACTCAAATGATATTATTGAATGCTCCGGTGGTCATCCCGAATGGCACTTGCAGATGGATGCACTCAAAGCATTGAAACTCAAGAAATGGGATTTGATTATCGCATTCCCGCCTTGCACCTACCTGACTATTTCAGCTAACAAGTGGTACAAAGACCAACCCGCCAGAAAGTCTGGGGCACTCGTAGGCGAAGCCAGAAGGCAAGCCAGACGTGAAGCCATCAAGTTCTTCATGGAGTTCGTAAATGCGGATTGTGAGCATATTGCAATTGAGAATCCTGTTGGCATAATGTCCACCAAGTGGCGCAAGCCGAATCAGATTGTACAGCCGTATCAGTTTGGGCAACCCGAAAGTAAGAAGACGTGCTTATGGCTTAAGGGGTTACCGAATTTGATTCACACCAATGTACTACCTAAACCCGCTTGCGGATATTGGGCAAATCAGACTTCAGACGGACAGAATAAAGTCTTGGTAGACGGTAAATGGATTGCTTACAATGACCCACGGACAGCCTCACTGAGGTCTAAAACGTACAAGGGAATTGCAGAGGCAATGGCTTGGCAGTGGTCAGAGTACTTAAGTTAACATGCATATGTATACAATATAATTTGTCTTGTTTTGGTTTATACTCGAAAATGGGTGAACCGTTTAATCAGAACGGCACCCATTTTTTATTTTGCATATGGTGCAAAAATCCTGGCAGCTTTGTAACATTTTCACTTAATTTACGTATAATCAAGTCAGTTTATCTATATTCAATGAGGGGTGATTTATCGACTACCATATCGACACCCCTCAATTTTAAAACCAAAACACAGCACTATGAAAACTTGGAATCCACTTGACTATCCCGAATTCTTTGAAGGCAATTGTTTTGTTTATGTACAGGGCAATGAAGCCGACATACAGAAATACTATGACTTGGTGAAACTGTCAAAGGAAGACCAATTGATTCTATATCCGGAACGTGCTATGACATTTGTTGATACAATATGTTACAGACCCTACGTTAAGTCTGTCATCACAGAAAACCCGTGGGTTATCAGTTGCTATCCTTATGAAAAGGTTTGGATAATCCGTGACGGTGAGTGGAAAAATCCAAGCAATCAGACCTATGGTGCATCAGTTAATATAATCTCAATGAATATACTCGGTGTTGATAGCACAATTCCATTGCTTGTGTTGAGTGGTAAGAAAGGTATTGAAGAGTACAGGAAGAAAGTCTGTAAAAATAATCACAGATATTAGTAACATTTTCCGGGCAAATACGTATAATCTATTGTAACCAAAA
>DPLR01000550.1 GCA_003541895.1 Cytophagales bacterium
TTTTGCAGCAGTAGTGATCCCGGTGGAAATTGCGATAGCAGTCTGCATCTACATCTTCATTCTTGGCGATGGTGCAAATTTTCAAGGTGGTGACCACAATAACCACCCGCTACCTGGCAACTACCTCGGAATAGTTTACAAAGGTGGTCCGATCGTGCCCATCTTGATATCTCTTCTCTTGTTGGTTATTACCTTTGGAATTGAGCGTTTCATCACCATCAGAATGGCTGCAGGAAAAGGAAACACGCAAGGGTTCATTAGAAAAATAAAAAATTTAATGGAGGCAGGTAATGTTGACCAGGCTATTGCTGAATGTGACAAACAAAAAGGTTCTGTTGCCAATGTAGTAAAAGCTGGGTTGAGCAAGTTTTCTGAACTAACTAAAAACACATCTATCGAAGTTGATAAGAGAATTCTATTGATTCAAAAAGATATTGAAGAGACCACCCAGCTTGAAATGCCGATGATGCAAAAGAACTTGGTGATCATAGCCACAATTGTATCAATCGCCACTCTGCTCGGTCTGCTTGGAACTGTATTCGGTATGATCAAATCGTTCGCTGCCCTAGCAACTGCTGGTGCGCCAGATTCAGTGGCTTTGGCGAATGGTATTTCTGAGGCTTTGATCAATACCGCCTTAGGTATCGCAACCTCAACCATTGCCATTATCTTTTACAATTTCTTTACTAGTAAAATTGATGCTCTTACTTACGGAATTGACGAAGCTGCCTTCAGCATCGTAGAAAATTTCACGGCACAAGCCAAAGTATAACTAGAAACCTTTTTTGATATGTCAAAAGTTAAGATGCACCGGTCCGTTCCTTCCATCGATATGACTCCGATGGTGGACTTGGCTTTCTTGCTCGTTACATTCTTCATGCTGACCGCCACGGCTCGGCCTGATGAACCGGTTGAAGTATCTACTCCAACCTCTGTATCCGAGATACCAATCCCTGAAAGGGATATTATTACTATCACGATTTCAAAAGATAATCGCGTTTTTTTCAACGTAGACGGGCAGTTTACACGCGAGCGACTATTGTCTGAAATGGGTAACATCTATGGAATTTCTTTCTCTAAAGAAGAGATGGATGTTTTTAAAGTGCTTACTACATTCGGAATGCCTATTCAATCTTTAAAGGAATTTTTAGACTTGGACCGCGAGGATCGAAAACAAGTTCAAGAACCAGGTATTCCTGTTGATTCTTTAAATAACCAACTTAAGGATTGGGTGCTACAAGCTCGTATGGCAAACCCGCGTGTGAGGATTGCCATTAAAGGCGATGCCGATTCTGGTTATCCAGTGTTAAAAAAAGTAATTAACACTTTGCTTGATCGCAAGGTAAACCGTTTCAATTTGATAACGGGTGATGAACAAGTACCAGCCGATATGAAAGCGGCTGCAACTAAAAAGCCAGCTTAATTTTTAAACTCAAAACAGAAATTTTATGGCAGAAATGCAAGGCGGTGGAGGCGAAGGTGGTAAAAAGGGTGGTAAAATAAGAAGCAAAAAAAGCTCGACAAGGATTGACATGACCCCAATGGTGGATCTGGCCTTCTTGTTGTTAACCTTTTTTGTGCTTACCTCAACACTTTCAAAACCTCAGACCATGGAAATAACCATGCCTGAAAAACCTAAGGAAAATGATAAGCCACCGGAAGTCAATGAAAAGAAAGTGTTGACTTTGGTGCTTGGAGCTAATGATAAGGTCTATTGGTATGTTGGCATCACAGAGCCTCAGGCGAAAGCAGCCAACTTTTCAAAAGACGGAATAAGAAAAGTTCTTCTTGAAAAGAAATCAGAAATACGAGATATGATTGTGCTGATCAAAGCAATGGATGAAGCTAAGTATAAAAATATGGTCGACATCCTTGATGAAATGACGATTAGTAACATTCAGCGATATGCCATCGTGGATATTACTCCTGATGATAAAAAAATTGTTAAAGAAGCTCAACAACAACTATGAAGCCGGAAAATAACTCAAAGACAAGTTGGGACGACTTGGTCTTCGAACACCGAAATAAGGCTTACGGAGCTTATTTTATCCGTCAGATTTATTCAAAGAATGTGGTTATAGCCGCCCTGTTGGCACTTTTAACAATTAGTTTTGGTTTAGCATATCCAAAAATTGCTGAATTCTTTAAAAGCGATGATGAAGGAACGCACAAAAAGAAGAATAAAGTGACTGTTTCATTGGAGCAACCGCCCCCAATTAACCCGGATCAACCACCACCTCCTAGCATTCCTCCTCCACCAACTAAAACCATTATCAAATTCTTACCTCCTAAAGTAACTGATAAGGAAGTGGTAGAAGAGGAGAAAATGCCTACCATTGAGGAAATTAAAACTCATGAGACTGGTGCGGAAAATATTGAAGGCAATGCGGAAGTTGTTTTTGAAGAACCCGTACAAGAAGTTGTAAAGGATGATGGCGATGCAAACAAAGTGTTCACCTTTGTTGAGCAATCTGCGGAGCCTATTGGTGGTATGGCTGCATTCTATAAATGGTTGGGTAATAATTTAAAATACCCTCCTTCAGCCAGACGCATGGGCCTAGAAGGTCAAGTATTCGTCAAGTTTGTGATTGAACCCGATGGGGCAATTTCAAATGTTGATGTCTCCAGAGGTTTTGACGGAGCTTGCGATCGCGAAGCTGTTAGGTGTATTTCGGTAATGCCGAAATGGAAACCCGGCCGCCAAGGAGGACGGGCAGTACGACAAGCCTATACATTACCTATTCGCTTCAAACTAGCTGAATAAAAAATAAACTCCTGCTTCGGCAGGAGTTTTACTTTACACTATATGCAATCCTTCATCAAATACCTTAATCTTTCAATGAGCCTCGTTTATATTATGCTGGGCTCAGCCATGCTCGGGAACTCTCCTTTTTTTAAAGATATCCCTAGAAACTATACGTTGATCGTGGGTGTTGCAATGATTGGTTATGGTTGTTTTCGAGGGTATCGGGTTTACCAAAAATATTTTGCGAATCATGAAGAATAAAATTGCCCTTGCTTTAGCCCTTACTCTTTTTGGTTGTGCTGATCGCGAC
>DPLR01000173.1 GCA_003541895.1 Cytophagales bacterium
GGTTCAAAACAAAAACCCGAAGATTTAAAACCGGTTGAAGAAGTAATTCAGCCTGCAGCATCTGAAGTGGAGCAATCCTCAGTGAGTCCCGCTAAAGGCCAGCTTGGAAAACTCAAAAACCTGTTTGGCAAGGCCAAGTAGCAGCCAAGCTGTTAAATATCGGATGAAGTTCAGCCTGGACTATCGAACATAAAAGAACAGGCTGATAGCTTCATTTTGGCAACAGAATTACAAGTCAGCTCATAACTTTGAATCAATCATTGTGTAGCCTAAGCTCTTATAACCAGTTTTTCGTTTCTCGCTCATATTAGCTAGCACTTGGACCTTGTTATCTACATAATCATAAATTCTGACCTCATATTTGTCCTTATGATATCGGTGCAACCTCCCGGCATACTGCACAATCTTTCCTTTGAAGGAGCTGGGCATTGTTAAAAATAATGTGTCCAATCTGGGCTCATCGAATCCTTCACCGATATATGAGCCGGTGGCCAGAATTACTTTGCGGATATTATCAGGGCTTTCCTTTAATTGTTGGAAAATTTCGCGCGTGGCCTTTTTTCTTAGCCCACCGCAAAGCAAGGCTATAAAATCAGCTTTGTCTTTTAAAAGCTCTGCCAATCTTTCAAGATGTTCCCGTCGCTCAGTCAAAATCAAAGGGAATCGGCCTTCCGAAAGCGCCTGTGTAACATCATCGACAATCATTTGATTTCTTCCTTCATCCGATACCAGCTTCAACAAGAGATCCTGAATTTTGGAATCATTATTCCATTCATATGTAAAATTGCTTTCTCTTGCAACCACCGATGACCCTGATAAGTGACTAGGCAATTCTTTTTGTTTAATCTGATAACAAATAGGTCCGCATTGCATATGGATAATAGGCTGATGACCATCTCTGCGGTATGGGGTCGCTGTAAGACCCAGGACATATTTTGCCTTAGCCTGTGTCAATACCTTCTCAAATGAAACTGCGCTGACATGATGGCATTCATCCACGATAACAAAGCCGTAATCCGCGATCCTGTTATCAACGCCATTCTCATTATCAAGGCTTTGCACCATGGCCACGTCAATAATGCCATTCGATTTATTTTTTCCGCCGCCGATCTGGCCGATTTCTTTTTTATCAATTCCCAGCAATGAAGAAAGTTGCAGACGCCATTGATCCATTAAAGGTTTGCGGTGAACCAGGATCAAAACATTTCTTTTCCTTTCAGCGATAGCGGCGACAGCAAGCACTGTTTTGCCTGATCCGGGTGGAGCAACAAATACACCAACATCAGATGATAATATGTTTTTAAGGCTTTCATTTTGTTCATCACTCAAAGTGCCTAAGAAATCAAAGGAGCGCTCCTGACCTTCATAACGCTTATCCTGCATCGCTACCTTTACACCATATTCATTCAAAAGCTTTTCCACATCACTAAGGCACCCGCGCGGCAATGAAAGATATCCGTCCTCTATCTCTGCGCAGCAGATGACTCGCGGAGTATCATGCGTGGAAAAACGCATTTTTTGTTTTTTATAGAATTCCGGATTTTGAAAGGCCGCAAGATGTTTTAACTGGTTTAAGAGCATGGCCGGCATAACATCGGTTTTAAGATAAATCCGATTGGCTAAAACCAACTCAATACTTATGGGCAGGTTTTTAATCTCGGCTTTAAACCTGAGCTTTCTTGAAGGTATGCGCATCCAGGGTCCATCGTTCTCAGCTATCTGGCTTTGTCGAACATTAATAAGCTGGTCGTTCTTAACAGCGGTATCAACGATTTGCTGCACTTCCGACAATGTCATCTTTCGGGTTGAGGTAAGAAAATTCCACTGATTAGGATATGGCGTGCCTTTATCATCAATAAATACGCTATTCCCTTTAAGCACTGCTTTTTTTTGAAAAGGCAATGCGATAAGATTCCCAAAACCTCCTTTAGGCAAGGTGTCTTGATTTGGGAAAAGCCGGTCATAACTCTTCATATTCATCTGATACCGCTTTCCCATGGTTTTGGTTATGATATGGCTGCCAAACATTCGCGCGATGGACGCAGGGATCTCCTCGGTAAAAAATATCCACAAATGCCCGCCTGAACCGGAACGTGAGCGTTCAACAACGGCAGGAATATTTTCTTCATCGCAGGTTGTTTTTAAAGCGTTTATATCCTCAAGCCAGTTTTCTTTGTCCAAATCAATCGCCAGAAAATAGCAAGCCTCGTTTTTAAGCATGGGGTAAATGCCGATGACTTGACTGCCGGTTAAATGTTTTCTTGTGGCATCGTTATCGACAGAATAAAATTTTTGATTCTGGCATTCCGAACATTTGACCTTCGGTTTTCTGCATAGTCTTCGATCCCATTCGTGTTTACATGCAGGGCTATAACCCTTTTTACTTGTACGGTCATTAATCCATAACCTTGCATAAACATCATCTCTCCCACGAAAATAACATCTGAATAAATTGATTTTTTCTTCCGGAGTGAATTCTTTGATTGGAGGGTCTGGTGCAACTTGGGATTTGATTGAATTCTGGACACTGAGTTTATCGATGAGATTCTGTCGAAGGGTGGATAAGAGGGCTATCTCCTCATCGATCTTCTTGATTTTCGCTTCAATTATAGTTTTATCGTTTGATAGATCCATCCTGATCTAGCTGCCGGGAGAATTGTGTCCCATAAGCATGTCCTGAAATGTCCAATATAGATGTCACAGTGATTTGTCACAGTATGTCACAGTAAAACATAGTGCTTAGTCGGATCTGTTTTACTTGTTGCCACTGATTTGATAATTTTTCTATTCTCTAAGTCCTCCAAATCCCTTTGCGCCGTCCGCCGGATACAGGGAACAACTTCTTGATATTCGCTAACACTCATCTTTTTAGTTTTTAACAAATATTTTAGTGCCTTTTCTTGCCTTTCGTTAATACCAATCTTTTTCAACTTCTGAAGTCCGGCATCCATATTTATCATTTGCTCGCCCTTCTCTCTGAGTTCTAACATTTGCGATCGAAGGCCATTTACAAAATATTCAAGCCATATAGTCATATCTATATGGTTGTTTCTTACAGACTGGATGCTCTGATAATAATTCGGTCGGTCTTTGTCATAATACTCCGAGATAGTAAAAAGCCGTTTGAAATCATAGCCGGTTTTGTAGAGAATGAGAGTTGAGAGAAGCCTGGCAGTCCTGCCATTACCGTCGATAAACGGATGAATATGCACAAATTGGAATTGCGCGCGCCCCGCCACAAGGATAGGTGACAGATCATCAGTTTTATTGATCCACTCAACAAACTCCCGCATTAAATGAGGAACATCCAATGGCCCGGGGGGTGTATAAATAACCTCGCGGGTTCGGGAATTTGCAATGTAATTTTGAATTTTTCTATAATTGCCCGGGTCAGCCTGATGGCCACGTGCGCCCTTGACAATGATCTTGTGGAGCTCACGGATAACCCCCTCCGCAACAGGGTCATCCTTTCCAAGATACTTAGATATGAAATCCATCGCTCTCTTGTAATTCAACAGTTCTTTTTCATCGTCACGATTGACGTCTTTTACTTTTTTACCCTCCAAAATATACTTCGCCTGTTCAAGGCTTACGGCCGTCCCTTCAATGTGTGTGGAGTGATGCGACTCAAGGATAAGTGCTTCTTTCTGCATATCAGCTATCCAATCGTCCTTGAGCTTTATCGCATCAAGAAATCCACGTACCCGTTCGATTTCAACGAGAGCCTTATTTATCTTTGGAGTTATAGTAAATTTTGGATTAAAAACCATTTTATTGTTCCGCCCGTCAGGCCAATGTCCTTTTGTTGATATAAGGATGGGGTTCGGTTTTTATGAGATATTTATTGAGGTAATCCATTAAAGGCACCTCCAGGTTTTTATCGGTTTGTGTTGATTTGCTTCAAACTGTTTGACAA
>DPLR01000328.1 GCA_003541895.1 Cytophagales bacterium
CTTCATCTTCTTTGCGCTGTTGAGCACGTTTAGCTTCCAATGCTTCTTCTTCTTCGCGGATTTTTCTGCGACGCTCTTCATCCTCTTTGCGCTGTTTTGCCGATTCTTCAGCCTGTGCTACCATAGCATTGAATTGTTCGATTTCAGTCATTCCCATAATTGAACGTGAAAACCGGGTACCATCCAATTCGTAAGTATCAGTATCAAGCATTTTTGCGCCTTTGGAAATCAGAACTTGAATGAAAGTGTTCACTTTCTTATCCATGAGTTCTTTTTGTTTAGCGCGTTCTTCTTCTTCAGCTTTGCGTTTAGCAGCAATTTCTTCAAACTCACGTTCAATTGTGTAGAGCTCTTCAAATTTATCAATGTAACTGCTGATACATTGTTCGGCCAGATAAGCAAACTCTTCAAATTTTGGAAATTCCAAACGCAATTCTTCCAATTTTGCTTCCAATGTTGATACTTTTTCTTTTCCCAATCGGATATCGGATTCAAATTTGATTAGAAGGTCTTTCCAGTCATTGATCATTTGGGTGATATTGGAAACACGTTCTTGTTCAGCTTTTTCTTTAGCTTGTCTGCGTTCTTCTGCTTTAGCCTGAGCTTCTTTGATCGTTTTATCGAACTTCTCTTCCAGCGGTCCGACAATAGCACGCAGATAATCAGCCAATTTTTCATTGTGCTGCTTCATATCCGTCATGCGCTTATGAATGACCGAATTGTTGTGTTTTTGGATTTTGTCCAAATCATATCTTGGCTGACGAAGTTCTGCCCGGGCATCAATTGCTTCTTTGAGATTTTCCTCAGACGGTTCCATGTCTTTGTATTTGTCATGAAGTTCCTGAAGACGAAGACGTACTTTTTCTTCATCAATAACAACCAATCCTTCGGCATTTTTGATCAGATCCTTTACAGATACGATTTCATTAAAAATTTGAGGCATCGAAGCGTCCTCATTCAAAAATTGTGGTTTATTCATAAAATATCAGTTTGATTAATACAGCGTGAAATTATAAAAACGGATTGCAATAGAGCAAAAAAAAATCCCCACCGTTCGAGTCAGTGGGGATTTTGCGAGTATGGTTTATTCAGTTTAGCACTTATACCTACATAGGCATTCCGGTGCTTTACTATTTAGTGTGTTTGTAAGCTTAAAATCCAGATCTTTCTTGTATAGAATCCAATAATTGATATCCGGGTATTTTGTGCTTCTATTGTATAGTACGAATATATCAGCCAATGTGCCAAATTCACTTATTCGTTTTCCGACATCCGCAGGCCCCTCCAAAGCCGGTGCATCTACAAGGGTGAAATCAGAAGAAACGAAAACGAAATTGTGGCTAACCACTGATTCAAAAGATACTTCGTAAGAAGCAACATTTAAATTGATGTCTCCGACATCGTAACTGCATTCTTTTGTGATTTTTGTACCATCAGATGCAAAGCTGACCGGCGCTAATAAGAGTAATCCAACTCCCAAAAGCAAAAAACATGATAATTGTTTCATAGTTTCAAATATAGATATTTAAAAAACAAACAGCAAAAAAGCCCATAGGAACAAAAAACCCGAACCAGTTTCCTGATTCGGGTCTAATACAAACACACTCCTTGTACCCTGTTGAGCATACCTTTGGCCACGGCCAGGCACCTTCTTCGAACACCTACGCTGTATGTCTTGCGACGTGCTTGTAATGGTTATTTGTATGGATTAAGTTTCAGCTTAGTCTTTTGTGGTAGATTATACTTTAAACGAAGTCGTTCTGATTTAATAGTAGCGTTTCTTTTTTCATTGGATTTACGATGATTTTCAGGATTTGACATAAATGATTCTTGACCTTTTTTAAATCTGGTTGCTTCTGAATTTGGTACTGACCAGCCTTTAACTCCTTTCATTGGATTAGGTGGAAGAGAATCTTTACAAGCTTGCAGAATATTTTCTTTCTGATCAAGGAAGAAATTTTCATCTTTTTCTAAACCCAGTTCTCTCGCTTTACGAACAATTGTTCTCCAACCAAGTTTTAAATCTTTGGCAATATCTTTATTGAAACGAAAAGGGAATTCAGCTTTTAGTTTCTGAAGCATTTCATCGGTCCAGAATGTTGGCTTGCCTTTCATTAGTTCTTCATTTCATCTGGTAAAATCAAACGTAATGGTGCTTTTGTATTGTTTTTAGAAGCATCAACGGTAGGTTTCCCAGAGAATCCAGCTTCATGTAATTTTTGCAAATGCTGACGAATCATGTCTTCTTTCTGTACTCGGATATCACAAAGTAATCGCGTATTATTGAAACAAAAAGTCATTGCTTTGATCGGTTTTTCTTTCATCCCTTCCTGCAGCTCATGAAACTCTTTCAGTGTAACATAAGCAACTGGAACCTGTGCTCTATACGGATCAATTTTATCAGGATCTTTTCCTTCTTGCTTTTTATAGTAAATCTCCATTTTCTTGAAATCAGCCTGAATATGGGTCATGATTTCTTCAATGTTCTTTTCCAGAAATTCGTACAATTTTGGAGTTTTTACTTTGTCTACAACAACCATTGATGTATGGTTTATTCTGACATAAATTACGTGACTATCACTCATTTCCTTTACTTTTTTGTTTGGCTTCTAATTTAAGAAAATCCAAATTTTCTACAATGTATGCCCGAACTTCGCCATGGCATTTGTTGTTTTCATGAAGCCAGATGAGGTATGAAGCCGGTACATCTTCCATTTTTTTGCCTGCGTGTACTCCCCAAGGCATGATATCGTCATCTTGTAGTGCCATTATTTTTTGATTTTTGGTTCAAAACTAATTTTTAATAACTCTTGGCAATCCAGTTTAGAGCAAGAATATTTGATTTTACTTGGATTATTTTCCAAATCCCACATACTTCCTAACCATTTGCATCCCTCTGACCAGGTGAATTCACATTGACAGAATGAGCATTTATAAACTTTTGCCATACTAAAAATCTTTGATATCTGTTCCTTTAATCACTGAGTGCAAAGTACATTGCATTGCGCCAATGCGCTGTTTCATGGATTTTATCCAAGCACTAAGTTCTTCATTATTTTTAGCAACGAAGTATCCTTTACTGGTAGAACATACTTTTGGAACGATATTATTTTGACGAATGTATTCTACAATTTTTCGTACACCGGCATCAGAAACAATCATTCCTTCTTTAGATAAACGTTGTCGAATTTCAAGATTGGTAATTGCATTTTCTTTACCGATACGATTTTTTAATCCGGCCGCGATACGATTACAAATTGGAATTTCTTTGTCTGTAAGTTCAGCGGTATATTCTTCAAATCCTTCAATCATAATTTTATGTTGTACTTATGTGAGAATAAGATTCATCTTCATCAAAATGAACAATAACACCATCTGTTTCAACACGAAATTCAATAAATGATGTTCCTTTAAATTTTGATTTTTTATAATCACGCTTACTTTTAGCAAGCATAATTAAAAATTGTTCAAGATCTGTCATAGTTTAACTTTAAATTCATAGAGCAATAAAGCCCTATGAATCTTGATCTGTAAAACGGACAATTATGAAACCAGCAAGCAAAAAATCAGGAGTATAGATGTACGCAATTTCACGTTCAATTACTCGTCCAGTTTTTTGCATTCGGTAATCATATTCGTGAAAAATCAGAATATCCAACAATTTGTATTTTGTGCCTTTTTCATCCAATAGAATCTCGAAGTTTTTTTGACCAGATAGCATATCCTCAAATGAAGGATTTACTGACTTGATGATGTGTTTCATTGGATGGTTGTTTGTAATAAGCAGATTCATAAAGCTACGAATTTGTAATGAGCAACCAATTTCATAATGAAGTCTTCATCAAACACATGATCATTTGGGCCAACAGTTTTGATTGGTACCGGTCCAGAATAAATAGTACTTACTTTTATATCATCATTTTCACAAATGAATTTTTTAATATCAAGATGGTTTTTGTACTTAGAAAGCGCGATTTGAATATTAACCATTGGAGTTGGTGCTATACACCAGCTAATAACAGGAGTCAATCCTCCCCTAATTAAGTCTCTTTTTATAATCAATACTTGAGGAAATTGATCGTTCAAATTGAAGTCAATAGTACTTTCAAGCTTTTCGTTTACTCGATTCATAATTAAAATTCAATGATTTGACAATTATTGGCCAGATCCGCCAGCGCGATATGTCCATTCATGGATGAATAATATCCCTGGCGGCGAAAACCTTTGATCCACTCTTTAAGATCTTGTTTTGCTTCTTTGACAGATAGATAGAATTTATCCCGACGAATATCAAATCCATCTGGAGAGATTACCCGAAATCTTTTGAGTTTGGAAATAGATCCATTGACGAACTGAGCGAACGCTTTACCAACTTTTTCAGTTTTGGTGATGCGCTCACGCATGATTCCATCTTTAGAATAAATGATCACATACATAGTTCAAAGTTTAAATTCAGCGAGCAATAAAGCCCGCTGAACAGATTAATCTTCCGGATTGTTTAACGAAAGTTTCTTTTGGAATGAAATGGTTTTCGCCTCTTCCTTTTTTAAACCACCTTTGATAAAATACTGATTGATCATTGTATTGATCATTCTGGCACCAAGTGTATT
>DPLR01000249.1:0-200 GCA_003541895.1 Cytophagales bacterium
TCCAGACTTCAGGATTGATAGGTTCACCCACACTCCCCAGAAGACGCAAAGAAGAAAGGTCATGAGAGTTTACCAGATCAATGCTCTCCCTCATCAATGACCTGATGACTGTGGGAGCAGTGTAAAAAATGTTAACTTTATATTGTTCGACTATCTGCCAGTTTCTATCTGCTTTCGGATAGGTAGGAACGCTCTCGAAC
>DPLR01000249.1:404-3504 GCA_003541895.1 Cytophagales bacterium
TTGAATTTCTCGACGATCTGCCAGAACCTGTCAGGCTGCGGATAGGTAGGAACGCTCTCGAACATAAGAGATGTACCGCCAAGAGAGAGTGGACCGTAAACGCAATAAGTATGTCCTGTAATCCAACCGATATCAGCAGTGCACCAGAAGATATCTTCATCTTTCATATCAAAGGTCCATTTCATGGTTTGATATGCATACATAAGATAACCGGCCTGGGTATGGAGGACGCCCTTAGGTTTACCAGTGCTACCGCTGGTGTATAGAATAAACAACGGGTCTTCAGAATCGAGTGATTCAGGCTCACATTCTGACTTTATATCCGGTGCTGCCATCAGCTCGTGCCACCATAGGTCACGCCCTTCCTTCATAGTTACTTCGACACTCGCTCTTTTAACCACGATAGCGTTTTTGATCGTGGGATTGGCGGCCATAGCAGTATCTGCGCCAGCTTTATTTGCAATAGTCTTACCGTTCCTGTAGTAGCCATCAGCACAAATTAGGAGAGTCGATTGACAATCGGAGATCCTATCTCTTAACGCTTCCGCACTGAATCCACCAAATACTATTGAGTGGATTGCACCAATTCTAGCGCAGGCTAACATCGAAATTGCTAATTCTGGGATCATGGGCAAGTAGATAGTGACCCTATCTCCTTTTTTAACGCCCAATTTTTTTAGAACGTTCGCGAATTTATTGACTTCGTAATATAACTCTTGATAAGTTAAGGTTCTGCTCTCATTAAGCGGTTCACCTTGCCAGATAATTGCTGCTTTATTGCGGCGCCATGTCTTGCAATGTCGGTCGATGCAATTGTAGCTTACATTGATTTTCCCACCCGTAAACCAGGCATGCTTTCCTTTTGAAAAATCTTCGACCAAAACTTTGTTCCATTTTTTGTACCAATCCAACTGTTGGGCTTGTTCTCCCCAAAATCCCTCGGGGTCATCCACAGACCTCTTATAGATCTTTTTGTACTCATCCATGCTCTTTATATAGGCTTTTTTGCTGAATTCTTTGGGAGCAGGGAAGATCCTTTTCTCTTCCATCATGGAAGTGATTCCAACTTCAGGCATTAATATTCCTCCTTAATTTATGTTTATTCTATCGCCTGTCGATAAAAATATATATTTATATAATTAATTAACTAACGTATCCTACCAATTCACTTTTTAAAGCCAATAATTGACTTCTCGTGCTTCCATCAAGTATCTTACCACCGATTCTTACTATGATTCCTCCGATAATATCTGGATCTACCTGGTTTGTGAGAGTCACCTTTTTGCCTGAAAATGAGCTCAATTGCTCTGCCAATTTAGAAAGTTCATTTTCCTCGAGTTGAATGGCAGTGTTAACTAAAGCTTTTTCAACGCCCCTGTAGTCATCTAATAATGTTCTATATTGGTGATTAATTTCCGACAATAAACTAAACCTTCCTTTATTGGTAAGCAAAAGGGCTAAATTCATGGCTCGTAAGCTCAAACCTATGGTTTGGATGGCTAAAAGTTTTATTTTGTTTTCAAAAGTAAATTTAGGATTTTCCATTACAGAAACAAATTCATTTGTATTAGCCAATTCGTCAAGCTTTTGCAGATCAATTTGCCATTTGTCAAATTCATTATTCTCGATTGCTATTTCAAAGATAGCCTGTGAGTATCTTTTTGCCTGAAGGTTTACTGTTGCCAAGTACTTTCTCCGTTTTAACCTTTTTTCATTGACTGGCTTTCATTCAATATTTTGTCAATAAGTTCCTTATGGGATTTTTTATCTAAGGTTTCTCCTATGACTTTCCCGGCAGCCAGTATAGTCAAATCTGAAAATTCTCGCCGGAGGTCATCAATTGCCAAATCTCGTTCGGCGTTGATAGCCTCTCTAGCTCTGAGTATTATGAGATCTGCGTCCTTTTTGGCGAGTTCCTGAGCTTTGGCTCTTATTTCATCACTGGTTGCGTTCGCCATGGTGATCAATTCCTGGCCTTTTTTACTAGCGCTTGATAATTGGTTCTTTACTTCTTGTTCGGCGTTTTTTGATTGTTGCTTGACTTCTTCCGCTAAATCCATGCTCTCCTTAATTTTATTCGCCCGTTCGTCCAGCATTTTCAATAGAGGTTTATAGGCGACCACAGAAAGCAACCCAAATAATATAAGAAAAGCTATAATTTGAGAAATTAGAACCGGTAAATTTATTCCCAGAGCTTCCATATAACCTCCCTGTTTCCAAACGGCGTTACAGAAACAGTACGCAAAAAGAAATCAGTTTGAAATATTATTATGCGACAAAAAGGATGATAATTGCGATAACAAGAGCATAAATGGCCACGGCTTCAGCCAGAGCAACTGTCAGTATCATGTTAGTAAATATGGGGCCTCTTGCATCCGGATTACGGCCGATAGCCTGGAGGGCTCCTGAGGCGAGAATACCAATACCTATACCGGGTCCTATAGCTCCTAATCCCATACATAAACCCGCTGCCAATAACTTGAATGTCTCTGCTGTCATTGATTGTACCCCCTTTCGTTTTAATAAGCACTCATATCAGCTGATTTTCAGATAGGCTGTTCTTTCTTGTGTTCCTCTTCATGCGGGGTAACAGCCATAGTCATCCACACTACAGTCAAACCGGCAAAGATTAAAGCCTGTAAAAGTCCAAAGAACAACTCCAACCCATAGATCACTGAACCGACTACCAATGGGGCCAGAAAAGCCACAACCAGAATTAAAACTTCTCCGGCTGTCATGTTGCCAAAGAGACGGAAAGTGAAACTAACTATCCTGATGAATTCACTTATTAACTCAAGTATCCCAACAAAGATGTCGATCGCCCCAAAAAACAGGTCCCCGAAAGCAGATTTGATTTTTCCTTTAAAAATATTTTTTAGACCACTTCCCAGGCGAGTGAAATTGAAAAACTTCTTCATGTAATGGAAAAGTCCGATTGATTTTATCCCAAACACTTCAATTGATATCCAGGAGAATAAAGCTAAAGCTAAGGGAATATTAATATCGGTATTGGCGGCCCTCAGTAATGGTATGAGTTTCCCGGTCTCTCCGACGATATGCAAAGAATAACTATAGAAGGGCAACAGTCACAACCATGAAT
>DPLR01000004.1 GCA_003541895.1 Cytophagales bacterium
ATAGGAGTGAAGCTTATTCCCTTGTTGGTTGTTTTCCAAACTCCACCCGAAGCTGAAGCAACATAGTATTCACTTTTATTGGCAGGGTTCACCGCAAAATCAGAAATTCTGCCAGAGGTAACTGCAGGACCGATGGAACGGAAACTGAGACTTGAAAAAGTGTCAGATGAAAAATCAGATGATTCAGTAGTTGTTTTTTTCTGCTGCGCGAAAATTAATCCACATGCAAGAACAAGAAGAATTGTATGGAGTGATTTCATGGGTTTGGAGTTTTGATAAACTAAAGATAGAAGAATTTATCACTCCGAATAGGACAAGATGATGTGAACGGTAACAACAAAAAAAGAGCTGACCAAGCAGCTCTTTTTAAAACCGAGGTCAATGTGTGAATTACTCTTTGAAGCGGAGTTTAAAGAATAACAGACTTGAAGCGAGTACTAATGTTACAGCATTGGCGGTTATCACAGGCACATCTTTTACCAAGATGCCGTAAATGAGCCAAAGCAAAACCCCGAAACAAAAAAAGGAGAACATACCCAATGAAAGATCTTTTGCTGAGCGCGATTTCCATGTTTTGATTACCTGCGGAAGAAACGCAACGGTGGTGCACGATCCGGCAACTAAACCAATAAGCTCTGAATTCATAAAACAAAAATTTCTCAAAGATACTATAGCTACTGCTTCGGCTTCGTTCGATGTAAGTTTACTCGCTGTCCACTCAACAGCAAACGATTGAAGCAATATTTTCATTACTGTTAATGAATTAGTTTGAATACAGAACTTTCTGCGTAAATTAATTGGAATATTTGGTTGGCCATGGGTAAGCAAGACTTTCAGCGAAGCACCTGTCACCTAAGAGAACACTTTGTCTTTTGTTTTCTTGTCCCACTATTTTTTTTGTCACTCTTTTCAACATCACCATCTCTTGCACAGGTTGCCGCTTCCGACAGTTTAAAGATCGCCAAATTAATTACGGATGCTCAAGCGCAGCTAACTCAGCATAATTATCAGCAAGCCATCACCGTGGCGCAACAGGGTTTAGATCGATCTACAAAGCTTGATTTTAAGTGGGGATTTGTTAACAGTTTGCTCGTGATTGCGCAAAGTCAGAAGGCACTTCGAAATTTTCCGGCTAGCCTGAATCATTATTTGCAAGTATTGCCTGAGGTTGAAAAAAAGAATGACGCCCTTAAGGTAGAATGGGTCAATTACAAAATTGGAGAGTTGTTTCAAGAATGGGGCGTGCCTGAAAAGGCATTGCCATACTATAACAAAGCACTAGCACTTCAAACAACTAAATCGAATAATTTACTAGAGCGCATTGCCGAAGTATATTTCAGTTTGAACCAGCGCGATCAGTCACTCA
Organism: Cytophagales bacterium; assembly: GCA_003541895.1. Lineage (GTDB taxonomy): Bacteria > Bacteroidota > Bacteroidia > Cytophagales > Cyclobacteriaceae > ELB16-189. The sequence goes on from DPLR01000004.1 coordinate 1,367, forward strand.
AAATGTATTCACAACTGCTGGAGATCCATCGTCAGAAAAATGACCTTAAACAAATGCGAAGCACCCTGGAAAAGATGGCTTTCATTTACTCGCAATCAAATGATATTGAAAGTTCTTTAAAATATCGATTTCAATTATTGGATATCAATAAGCAATTAAAGGATGATGAGCAGGTTGCTTCGACCCTAAATTCCATTGGAAATTATTACAAAGACTTAAAGCGCTACGATAAGGCATTGGAAAGTTATCAAGCAGCGCTGTCGATCAATAAGCAAATTAGTTCCGATGGAAAAAACAACAGCGTTGTTACTAACTTGATTAACATTGGTAATATCTATCAAACCTTGGGCGATAATCAAAATGCCATTCGTAGTTTAAACGAGGCGCTTCAGATTAAAATCAAATCTGGAACTCCTTCTGAAGTAGCAGTGATGAACAATTTCATTGCAGCCCTTTATCAAGCACAGGGAAATTTTTCGGAAGCCGAACAGTACACGAAAGACGCGATTGATATTCTAAGTAAAACGGACAATAAACGCGCGCTGGCTGCGGCATATAAACGACTTTCTGATTTGTATGCCAAGCAAGGCAGCTATGAAAAATCTCTTACCGCATATCAAACCTATTCCATGTTGAAAGACAGTTTGCTTTACCGCGAACAATTGAATCAGGAAAAGGAAAATTTAAAGGAGTATGTCATTCAGGCTACCGAGAAAGAAGCGAAACTCAATTCTATCGACTACGAAATGCAAGCTCTTGAGTTACGTAACGCTAAAGAAATTGCTGAGCGCGAGAAACAAAAACTGGCGTTGAGCTTAAAAGAAAAAGAATTGCAAAATCTGGTTTTGCAAAAGGAACAATCAGAGCAAGCGCGAGCAGTTCAACAATTGAAGTTGCAACAAACCGAAGCGGAAAAGGAAAAGAAGGATCGTGAAATAATTTTACTCGAACAAAAGCGTGACTTGCAAAACGTGGAGATTCAAAAAAAGGAATTGGAACGAAAGGAGCGCCTCAAAGAAATTGATTTCAAGAATACCAAACTGGCTTTGCAACAGGCACAACTTGAGCGCGTCAACATCCGGCAACGCTATCTTATTTTCATAGCGGTTTTATTTTTTGTGTTGATCTTGTTCATCCTGATTGGATACATCATCAAGCGAAGAGATAATAAATTATTGACGGCACAAAACGAAGAGATCACCCGGCAGAAAGAGCAGATTGAATCGATCAATAAATCTCTTGTTGAATTGAACGAAGAAAAAAATGATTTGATTGGAATTGTAGCGCATGATTTGAAAAGCCCATTGAATCAGATTAGCGGCCTGCTGGAAATCATGCGGTTAGAAGAAAAAAATCGGGGAACGAATTCTGACCTATTCGCAGAGCAAATTGGAAAGGCTACTGACCGGCTAAAACGAATGGTAACAAAAATTTTAGATGTTAGTGCCATTGAGGCCAAGACTTTGAATATTACGATCGAGAAAATCAATATCATCGAATTGTTGCATGAGATTATAAACCGATTTACTGAGATGGCCTCTAAAAAGCACATAGTGATTGTCAAGGAATTTGCAGTAGAAGTTTTATTTATTGAGAGTGACAAAGGTTATGTGTCTGAAGTCTTGGAGAATCTCATGTCGAATGCAGTGAAGTATTCACCTCTGGAAAGAAAGATCATTGTGAAGTTGAATCGAAAAATAAATTTCGCTCGCATTGAATTCATTGATCAAGGTCAGGGAATAAGTGAAAAGGATATGAAAAATCTTTTTG
>DPLR01000665.1 GCA_003541895.1 Cytophagales bacterium
TAATTAAGAATTATGTTGGTAAATGGAGGGATAATTATGTGGAAAACATCAAAGCATAGTCACCGATAGGAGTTTCATTTGAGCAGTTATTTAAAATAACCTTGGGAAAATAGCGGATAATTATTGGTTTTTGTTACTGCTTGCATTTTTTGCGATAAGCACTTTAGAGGACATGTTCAAGTAGTATTCGCAGTCCAATCACAATCAGAATAATTCCACCAATAAATTTCATTCTGTTGCCAAAGACTCGACCCAAACCGCAGCCAAAGAAGAAACCTGTCACCGAGAGCAGAAAAGTTACTATCCCTATGACAAGTATTGGTTCAAAAATTGAGGTATTTAGAAAGGCAAAGCTTAGTCCGACCATTAATGCGTCAATACTGGTGGCAACTGCTAAAGTAAGAATTGAATAAAGCTTTATGGTTCCTTCTTGTCCATCGCCATCTTTCTTGGTTGAGTCATATATCATTTTTAAACCGATAAACACTAGAAGTCCAAAGGCAACCCAGTGGTCAACACCGGCTATTATTTCTTCAAATGTTGCACCAACAAACCATCCGATTACTGGCATAAGCATCTGGAACCCACCGAAAAATACTCCCAAGGTCAACGCTGTTTTAAGTCGATTACGACTGATTGCAATACCTTTGGCAATAGAGACTGCTAAAGCATCCATCGCCAAACCTACTGCAATCAAGAGCACAGTGATTATATCCATTAGAGCCACTGAAGTTTGCTCAATAAGTATCGCAGGGATTTAAATTTGCTCTTTCATAAGCATTAAAATGAAATTCAGATAGCGTTATGGTTAAAAGGCGAATAGTTCTGTTTGTAAAAAGGTTATCCAATGAAACATGAACATCGACCCAGACTCGACAAACTGTCGGATATCCATGAGTATAAAGGAGCAACAAAAAACCGCCTTATTTTGTCGATGCTCATAACCGCATCTGTAATGGTCATTGAAGTTGTTGGAAGCATGTTGACGGGTAGCTTGGCGTTGGCAAGTGATGCTAGTCACATGTTTACTCATTTTTTTGCTTTGGCGATTAGTTTTACGGCAATCCTAATAGCCTGCAAAGAACCCTGCCATCACCGCACGTTTGGATATTACAGGGCAGAAATATTAGCTGCGTTGTTTAACAGCATATTCTTGTTTGCAGTCACAGCTTATATTTTCTACGAAGGGGTAGTTCGATTACTAAATCCACAACCAGTTTTAGGCTTTGAAATGTTTTTGGTTGCCTTAGCAGGCTTGGCTGCAAACGGACTTAGTATACTAATTCTCAGAAATAGTATGAGGAACGACCTTAATGTCAGAGGAGCGTTCCTTCACATGTTTGCCGACACCGCATCTTCTGTTGTAATCATAATCGGTGCAATAATTGTTACCTACACTGGCTGGTACTTTATTGACCCATTATTAGGAATTGGTATTTCAATTCTAATTTTTGTTTGGGCGTTTGGTCTGTTAAAAGATTCAATTAATGTTCTTTTGGAGACCGCCCCGAAAGGTATCAATATTGAGATAGTGTCAGCAGCAATCAAGGAAAGTGAACCTGAAATAGTCTCAATAAATGATATGCACATTTGGGAAATTACTTCAGGAATGTATTCTTTAACAGCTCATATCGAGGCAGATTTAACCAATGAGAACCTTAAGGAAATTATCGCCAGAATAAACAAGCTATTGGAAGATAAATTCTCAATAGAACATGCAACATTACAAATTGAACCCAAGGCGCAATGATTGCCTCAGAACAGTTTCTTAATACTTACGGGTAATTATCATCAGGGGATTTTTGCCACCAATTAAGAGTTATATTGGGATTTGCTGCGATAATTATGTGGGAAGGCAACGGTGTGCAATAAAACAATTCATGGAAATTTTTTTGCCTGCAGGTTACACTTTGTGTTCTTGGCTTGTGTCAAGCCATTTTTCTGCTTCTTTTTGTGGAGCTTTCGAGATGGGTATGGTGACGAAAAAGGAGTCGGCGGGTATGATTATTGCTCTGGATTTTCTTAAACCTAACTTTTTAGGGGCAGTCATTCTTCCCCGCTCATCGATTTCAACAACGGACATAGATTCCCTCAAAATACTATTGTGCCCACAACTTAAATTTACCCCATATAACAGTTATTGCCCTTTGATAAGAACACATCTTAAGCAAAAGCAATCCGGTTTTTCCATACGAAATCGCTGTCTTCAGATTACAACGATTGTATTTGTGTATAGTAACCTTTATCTGCAAATAAGTATGAAAGTTATACTGTGAGAACATGGTACAAGAAAAATCAGACATAGCGGTGGTAGGAACCAAGGGTCAGATAGTTATCCCTCAGCACTTCAGAAAAGAGCTCGCAATAATTCCAAACACCAAAGTCATTTTGTACCGAAAAGATGACAAACTTGTCCTAGCAAAACTCAGCATTCCCCCACTAGAAGAACTAAGAGAGCTTTTCAGCGAAATCGACCAACAAAATAAGGCAAAAAATAAACCTGCCGAACAAGAAATACTAGACGAGATTCAAGCTTACAGACGACTGAAACCAGTGACCAAAGGCGCATGAAATGGTTTGCGTGGTCATTGACACCAATGTTTTAGTATCAACTCTTATCGATGACGGAAAGCCTCGAAGACTTGTTGTTGAACTTTTGGATAAACACACTGTTATCATGTCTAGGCAAATGCTTGCTGAACTAGCAGATGTGTTATCGAGAGATAAGTTTTCTGTTACAGGTTCTCAGGTTGACCAGTTTGTTTCAAGTTTAGTTCGAATGTCTAAAATTGTGCCAGATAATGCTCTGTTCAAAGCCGTACTAGAAGACCCTGATGATAACAAAGTCCTCAACACAGCTTACGCTGGAAAAGCAGAGTTTATCGTTACAGGAGATCATCATCTTTTAGCGTTGGGTCAATTCAAGAAAACAAAAATCGTAAACATAAACCAGATGCAAAACATCTTGAATGAAAAACAAAACCCAAAACAATAGAGAAAAAACATACTTGAAAAGTTACTAAATATCGACTCTACATGTTTCGAACAGGTAGTATCTTTTGACAGCACATTTCACCCTTGAAAACAAAGAAGTTAACTGGGAAGTTGACGACATTCCAGTTTACGGAACTGCTAACGCTAAAATAGGACAAGTTTTGGATGAAGCTATAAAAGAAATGCCGCCTTCATCGAAAAATGGGTTAATACAGAAATCGATAACCCTGATTGGAAAGCAACCTGTGAATCTATGAACGAGAGAACATTAGCGAGAGAAAAGTGGTTTATCAAATGGTTTGGTGAACAAAAATAACGAAGTTTTAAATCTCTTTCATA
>DPLR01000270.1 GCA_003541895.1 Cytophagales bacterium
CAGGCTAATGATCTTTTTTTCATGGCTGGGCTCGGATCGTTTTTGGTTGCACACGTTTTGTTGATTATCCTTTACGGAAAGCTAAAAACGGAAAAAGGTGCGGGTCTGAATGGTCCACAAAAAGCAAGAGCTTCTTTCCCAATCATTCTTGCGGGCACTGGCTTGATCGTGATTCTTTACCCAACCTTAGGAGAATTAAGGATTCCCGTCATCATCTATGCATTTACATTGATGGTAATGGTTTTGCGTGCCACCTATCGATATGGATTTACTTCAAAACAAAGTTTTTGGAATGTAACAACGGGAGCTTTGCTTTTCATGATTTCGGATTCACTCTTGGCGATCAATAAATTTTTTCAGCCCACTCCTTATTCAGGAATTTTAATCATGGTCTCTTATATGGGAGCCGTTTACTTCATCACGAAAGGCGTGATGGCTCATCGCCAATACTAATTTTATGATTGCAATGGAAGCGTCAATTCAAATTCGGTGTATTGATTTGAGTTCGGAACGATGCGGACGTTGCCATTGAGTTTCGCAGCGCATTGCTTCACAATATAAAGACCTAGGCCGATCGTTTTATGTTCAAGAGCGGCATTGGTGAACATGGAAAACAATTCGCTATCGTTTTTCTCTTGTATGCCAATACCATTGTCGATGAATGAAATTTGAAGTGTTCCATCGCTTCGCTTCACAATGATTTCGATAAACTTGTTGAACTGTGTTGACTTCTTTTGAAACTTCACAGCATTTTCTAACAGGTTGTTAAAGATGGTTTCAAGCAACATCGGGTCCGATTCAAATTCAACGGGCTCAATTTTTTCTTTGAACGTGATTTCATTAAACCCTTCCAGAACTTTCAGCCTGCTCTTCACACGTTTAATCATTTCTGTGAAATGGATTTTTTCAACCGTCAGTACAGCCGCATTGATATCGCTCACGGTCCGAAGTCGCTCAAAAATTTCACTCAGGTTTTTTGATGTTTCGCTGAGTTTGGTAAGATATTGTTTCGCTTTTGGATCGGACACATCCAAAAGCGCCACATTGCAGAGACCGATAAGCCGTGCCAGAGGTCCTTTAATATCGTGTGAGGATTTATAAATAAAATTATCGAGCTCCAGATTTACCAAGTTCAATTCTTTGTTGGCCAACTCCAATTCTTTCGTACGTCTATCAACAGTGCTTTGCAATTGCAGATTGTATTCTTCGAGCTCGGCATTTTGTCGGGTGATCACTTCGTTTGCCCGAGCTAATTGTTCATGGCTGGATTGAAGTGCTGCTTTTTGTTTTTCTACTTCGTTGTTTTTTTGCTCTAGGTCACCTTTGTATTTTCGTTCTCGATTCATACTTCTGTAAAAGCCGATGGCTGCAATCAAAACTACAAAGGCAATAGATGCTATGAAGTAAGCTTGATTTTTTCTGCTATTGATTTCAATATCTTTCTCGCGCAACTTCTCTGTAGCTTCATCGTTTTGAATTTGCACTTGAATATCGCTGATGTTGCGTGCTAAGTTTTCATCAAACAAGGAATCGCGTAAGGCAATAAACTTAGATTGATATAAGAATGCGCTATCGTATTTTTTTGAAGCAACGAATAATTCAGCTATCGATTTGTAATCAGAAACCATCCGATCGCGTGCCCGGATATGCTTGGCAATTCGTAAACTTTTTTTCAAGTAGAAAAACGCAGAATCAGGCCTGCCTGAGCGCTCGTGTATTTTGCTGAAATAAAAATAGATTTCAGAAATGCCATTCCATCCGTGAACACTTCCTCGCATTTTTAACGATTTATCAAAATATTTTTTGGCTTCGATCAAATTGTTTTTTTCAAGTGCAATTCTTCCAAAGCAACTGTATGTCACCGATTCCCAAATGGGATTTTCAATCTTCAAACCAATGGTCAACGCTTCATTTAAAAATTTTTCAGCCTCTTCATTTTTTTGCTGATTCAAATAGACAATGGCGAGATTATTCAATGAATAGAGCAACCCATCGTTGTCGTTTAGTTGTCTGGCTAAGACAATGGCTTGATTGAAAAAATCAGAAGCTTTGTCGTACTGTTTCAATTCGGTATAGACCAGACCAATATTATTTAATGTTGTTACCAAACCATACGTCTGACGGACATGCTTATTCAACTTCAGCGACTTCAGTAAGTATTGCAACGCTGCCGGATAAATTCCCACGCGGTAAAATGCAATGCCGAGATTGTTGATGGAATTAGCTACTAGCGCGGTGTCTTTAATCTGCTCAGAATATTTTAAAGCAGCGTAATTGTATTTTATTGCAGAATCGTACTGGTCTTGATAATAAAAAGTGCCACCCTTCAGACGTACAGCAATGGCTTTAGTACGAATGTCCATGGTCTTCGAAAATTCAAGCGCTTGGTTAACATAAACCATAGCCGAATCAGGATGGTTGAGCCACAGTTTAATGATCAATGCTTGATAGGCTTTTATTTTTTGATCGGCAGGAGTTTTCTTCAACACTTCTTTCAGGCTGTCGGCCAACGGAGTTTGAGCATAACTCAAACTTAGCGAAAGCAGGGAACAGAGAACCAACGCCTGAATTTTCATAACGGATGCGTGTAGAGAAATTTACAAACTAAAAAGAAGTAATGCAACGGATAATTGATGGTCAGACAAGCACGAGCGAATAATTCTCGTCTACTTCCGTTAAAATGGAATAGATCTCTTCGTGATGAAGTGCTTCTACTAATCGCGTTCGGTAAGGTTTGAAATCGGGAAGTCCTTTGAAGTAATTGGAATAGTGCCTGCGCATTTCAAAGATGCCCAGTTTATCGCCTTTCCAGCGAATGGAAAAATCAAGGTGCTTTCTTGTGGCGGCCACGCGTTCACTGATGGTGGGCGCAGCAAGTTTTTCGCCTGTCTTCAAAAAATGTTTGATCTCCCTGAATATCCACGGATAACCAATCGATGCCCGGCCGATCATCACACCATCAACTCCATATCGGTTTTTATAGTCAATGGCTTTTTCGGGTGAATCAATATCGCCATTGCCGAAAACAGGAATGTGCATGCGCGGGTTTTCTTTCACTTTCGCGATCAACTCCCAGTTGGCTTCGCCTTTGTACATCTGCACGCGTGTACGGCCGTGCACGGTCAATGCTTTGATGCCGATATCTTGAAGGCGCTCGGCAACCTCTACAATATTTTTTGTTTGCTCATCCCAACCGAGTCGCGTTTTTACAGTAACGGGCAAATGCGTTGCTTTCACCACTTCTTCCGTCATCTTCACCATCTTCGGAATGTCTTGAAGTAACGCAGCACCTGCTCCGCGACAAGCCACTGCTTTAACTGGGCATCCGTAATTAATGTCAATCAAATCAGGATTCACTTCTGTTGCAATGCGAGCCGACTCGGCCATGTTGCCAATGTCTCCGCCAAACAATTGAATGCCAATAGGCCGTTCATATTCAAAGATGTCGAGCTTCTGTTTGCTTTTAGCAGCATGACGGATTAATCCTTCCGATGAAATAAACTCGGTGTACATCAAATCGGCTCCACCTTCTTTGCATACGGCACGGAAAGGCGGATCGCTAACGTCTTCCATGGGTGCAAGCAAAAGCGGAAAATTGCCTAACTCGATGTTGCCGATCTTTGCCACGTTGATTAATTGAATGAAAACCGCGTTGTTTGTAATCCACAAAAATAATTCTTTTATCTCACAAAGAAGCGCAATTGAAATCAACCCCTCTTTTCATTGGCCTATTTTCTTTGTTCATGGTTTCTTCTTGTGGCAACCTCAAGGCACAGAATAAAATTAACTCCCGATTATTCTACTCAAAGCCTCCTTTGTTCAACAGCAAATCAAAAGTAAGACACGTTGATTTTTCGTTGTACAATGTAAACATTACGCTGCCGGTAGATGATCGTGAAAAATATTACGGAGAGGTCATTGAAAAAAATAAGAAGACGCATTTCGTAGGAGATTTTTTTGAATCTCCTACCATGAACGAGATTCAGAAGAAAATGAAAACTGACTTCGTTGCCTTTCATTCGAATAAAAAATCTGCCCGCTCCTCAAAAAATTTGACCATCAATTCTTCAGTGGAAGTCTTCTATCCAATGCTGGAAGGATTTGTAAAACGAAAATCTTTTGCCAAAGTGCGAATGGCTATAACGGCTTTAGTGAACAATCAGCTTTTGTTTTCTAGAAAATATGAAACCGTTTACATCACCAACGGACTGGATAATGAATTTGAAGGAGACGTGCTGATGACGGCCGAAGAGGGCGAAAATGTTACCATCGGAATGGCCTTGCGAAAAACACTCGATCAGTTTTACACTGATTTATATCGTGTATTGACGTTACGCGAAAACGAAATTATCATTTACGGAAAAACAATTCACTCAAAAACAAACGCAGCAGTAAGCGCAACTATCACATTCAAATCTGATTCATCCATTTCGATCACCTCCGCAACGAATGGAAGCTATGAGGCTGTTGTTACCAAAAGTGATTACACAATACAGGTGGTAGCCCCCGATTTTTTGATGTATGCTGAAGAAGCTGACTTCAGTAACAGCGTATTAAAAATGCTTGAGATCAATATCCGGTTGAGGCCAATCGAGACAGGATCGATCGTAAAATTGAAGAACGTTTTGTTTCAAGTGGGTACAGACGTTTTGCTTGAAGAGTCTTTTCCAGAATTGAACGATGTGGTGACTTTCTTAAAGAAGAATCCCAAAGTAAAAATTGAGCTACAAGGTCATACCGACAATCGCGGAAGTGCGCAAAAAGATTTAGACCTGTCGCAGCAACGCGTTGATAAGATTAAAAGTTATTTGGTTGAACATGGAGTCAAAGCAAACCGAATCAAAGGCATCGGTTTTGGCAATGCGAAACCAATCGCATCTAATGCAGACGAGGCAGGCCGGAAGCTCAACCGCAGAGTGGAGTTTGTCATTCTCAGAAAATAGCCGTTCACAATTGTAAAAAAATTGATGAGCCAGCGCACCGATCGCGTTGGTTAATTCGATGAAAACCGCGTTGTTTGCGATTGTAAAAATTGATTGTGAGCAACCTGACAGAAAATTCGGGCAAACATCCGTTGGTAATGGCAACCTTAACACTGCTAGTCGCTGGTATTGGGTTCTTACTTGTAGGCCCGCTCATCGGATTTTTTATTTCAACGCCATTTTTTGATGGAACCATTTTAGAGCAAGCCGAAAAAATGGCTGACCCAATGAGTCACGAAGAATTTCGGGTGCCACTGTATTTGATGCAAGGCTGCGCTACGCTCATTGGGCTGGCGGTTCTTCCTATAATTTTTACGTTTGGTGCTGAACGAAAGGGGTTGAATTATTTTTTTGGCGGAGTGAAGAATTATGGCATCATGTTTTTGCTGTTATTGATTTTGACCATTGCATTCATGGCCACAAACTCAGTGCTGATCTCTTGGAATGCAAATCTTCACTTTCCAGATTTCATGAATGGATTTGAAACTTGGGCACGTAACTATGAAAGCAAAGCAGAAGCGCTGACCAAGTTCATGACGCAGTTTGAATCCGGTGGGGAATTTCTATTAGCTTTTGTTGTTATCGCTATTTTTCCGGCCGTGAGTGAGGAGTTACTTTTTCGAGGAATGCTGCAACGCCAACTTCACCAAGGCCTGGGCAACATTCATGTAGCTATTTGGACTTCTGCAATTTTATTCAGTGCGTTTCATTTACAATTTTTTGGGTTTGTTCCGCGCCTATTGCTCGGTGGCTTGTTTGGCTACTTATATTATTGGTCAGGAAATTTGTGGATGCCTATCTTTGCGCATTTTGTGAACAACGGATTTTCGGTAGTGATGATTTATCTCAACCAAAAAGGAGTTGTTGATATGGATGTGGAGTCAACCGATACAGTTGCACCCTGGCCGGCAGTGGTTGCCTCAGCGTTCTTGGTAATAGCATTGCTTTATTACTTCAAACTATTTTTCGATAGAAAAAATCAAATTCATGGCTGAGAAAAAATTTAAAAACCTTGCTCAGCGTTTAGTCACCGGTATTCTTGGTTCGGCTGGAGTTATCTTTGGCGTGGCCTATGATGAAGCCACCTACTTTATTGTCTTCTTCCTCATTTGCCTTTTCTCTTTAATTGAATTCTATAAACTCTCCGGCCTTGATGGAATGCTGCCGCAAAAAACATTTGGTGTGGTGAGCGGCATGATTTTGTTTTGCCTTTCGTTTTTTATTGAACGTGGATCAATCTCGCATAAATATTACTACCTGATTTTTCCGTTGGTGTCGTTTGTTTATGTGATTAAGCTGTACAAGAAATTTGAGCGAAAGCCATTCACTAATATTGCGTTCACTTTTCTTGGTATTTTTTATACAGCAGTTCCATTTGCGTTGCTGAATGTAAGTGCGTTTGAAAACGGAAGATATAATTATCAAATCATTTTGGGTTGCTTATTGATTTTGTGGGCCACCGACACGGGCGCTTACTTTGCCGGTACTTTTTTTGGCAAGCGAAAATTATTCGAGCGTATCTCACCCAAAAAATCGTGGGAAGGTTTTGTGGGTGGCGCGGTGTTGGCCATGGCCATAGCGTATGGCGTGTCAATTTATTTCACCACGCTTCCACAGTGGCAATGGTTGTGCATGGGTTGGATCATCATTATTGGCGGAACCTATGGCGATTTGATTGAATCGTTACTGAAACGAAGCATAGAGATCAAAGACAGCGGCACAAGTTTGCCCGGCCACGGTGGTTTCCTTGATCGTTTTGATGGGCTGTTTATCTGCGCTCCGTTTATTGTAGCTTTTTTGGAAATGGTTAAATAAAAAGAGAAATGGCTATGAAAATTTTAATGACATGCTTTTTTGTCTTTGCTTTATTTCCAGTATTTGGTCAAGGCCATGAAAAGAATTTCATCGATCAAAATTATATTGAAGTGGAAGGCAAAGCTCAAATGGAAATTGTGCCTGACCTGATCTACCTTAAAATCGTACTTAGCGAGAAGGATACTAAAAACCGAATAGCCTTGTCCGAACTCGAAAATAAAATGACGGGAAAAATACAGGAGATTGGGGTAGATGTTAAAAAAGATTTATCTGTGGACGATTTCTCGAGTTATTTCAGAAACAAGATCATTTCAAAAGCTGAAATAATTTTAACGAAGGAATATCAATTGGTAGTTCATGATTCAAAAACAGTGGCGAAAATATTTTTTGAATTTGAGAAAATAGGCATCTCTAATGTGAACGTTGATCGCCTCGATCATTCAAAGATCACAGAATTTAGGAAGGAAGTAAAAGTTAACGCAATAAAGGCAGCCAAGGACAAGGCAGAATATTTGGCTAAGGCAATTGGGCAAGATATTGGCCGAGCAATTTATGTTCAAGAATTGGATAATGAAATCAACTATAACACTGCAAATCAGATTGCTCGCAACCGAGGCGTAAGTCGTAGCTATTATTACGATGAATCAAAGCAACTCGTTGACATCGATTTTGATAAAATCAAACTTGAATATTCCATCTTGACAAGGTTTGAATTGAAATAATGAGTTTGAAAAAAAACATATTCTTAATTTTATTCATATTCATTGCTCAGGCTTCCTTTTCCCAAAAGCAATTAGTCATTTTAAGAAATG
>DPLR01000669.1 GCA_003541895.1 Cytophagales bacterium
ACGACATCTTCATCAGCTACCGCCACAACGATAACCGCAGTGGCTGGGTTACTGATTTTGTCAATGCGTTGCAAGAGGAATTGGCAGCCACTATTAAAGAACCGCTTTCCATTTACTTCGATAAGAATCCTTATGATGGTCTCCTTGAAACGCACGATGTAGATGACTCCTTAAAAGAAAAATTAAAATGCCTCATCTTCATTCCTATCATTTCACAAACGTATTGCGACCCCAAGTCATTTGCATGGAATAAAGAATTTTTGGTTTTCTTGCAACAAGCACAAGCAGACGCACACGGTCTTAAAGTGCGATTGACAAATGGCAACATGGCGAGTCGCGTATTGCCTATCCGCATACATGAACTGGATGGGCGCGACAAGAAAACAATTGAAGATATATTAGGTCCACTACGAGCCATTGATTTCACTTATCAATCTGCCGGAGTGAACAGACCGCTGCGACCGAAAGATGATGAGGCTGTGAAAAGTTCATCGCAAAATGTTTACCGCGACCAGGTGAACAAGACCGCCAATGCGATTAAAGAAATTATTGCAGGCATACAAGGGGTAAATGAATCTGCTCCTTTACAGAAATCTTCAGAAAAGAAAGAATCAGTTTCTCCTTTTCCACGTGCGGCAAGAAAAAAATGGAGCATCAAATTTCCAAGTTTAAAAACACTTCTCGGCATTTCATTTTTTTTGATTTTTACCTTAAGCGCTGCTCTGTATTACATCGTTACTAAGCCACAAAAAAATAATAACGATCAAGTCCCTACAAAGACATCTATCAACCTGCCCGATTCTATTCCCATGAGTTTCATGGCGGGGCCGCTCCGCACAGGAAGACGTGCCGTTGATATTTCGCCTGATGGAAAAACGATTGTGTTTGTCAGTATGGATGCTAAAGGAATTTCGTATTTAAACATACGGCCCATGGGTGAAGAGAAAATTTTTAGGTTGTCTGGCACGAAGGGCGCATACTCTCCCTTTTTCTCTCCCGATTCTAAGTGGATTGCCTTCTTTGCCGATGACAAGCTGTTCAAAATTTCAGTGGACGGAAGCCTCAAGGAAACACTCACCCAAACCACCATGCCCATCGATGGAATTTGGGGTAAGGATGACCAAATAATATGGTCAGCCAATGAAGGCACCTCCTTCAACGCAATTGATTCTCGAGGTCAAAACCGAAAGATATTGAAGACAACCATGCGTTTTAGTACTCGGCCTACAATGCTTGCTGCCGATGAATATTTGGCTACCAATACGTTCAATGAAACGTATGTGGTCTCTTTTACAAAAGGTGTGGGAAAATTAATTTTAAGCAATGGCAATTGTCAGGCTATCTACAATCATGAACTATTTTTTTTGAAAGGAACCGATTTATTTGCTGTTGCTTTTGATGAGAATAAACAAGTGCCGGTGGGCGATCCACACCTCATAGAAAAAGGAATTAGTAAGGATGCCTACAGCAACGGTCAATTTTCTATAGCATCGAATGGTACGTTCGTTTATGCTAACGGAACGCACACACAAATAGGCCGCCTTGTTTGGCGCAGCATCAATGGAGAAATTTCAATCTTATCTTTTAAACCCGAACTCTTTGGAACATTTTCGTTATCCCCCAAGGCGAAGAACTTGTCAATTATTATACGGGGTGAGCAATCGGGAGTCTGGAACTTTGATATGATCGAACCAAAAAATAATGTTCAACTTTCACCACAAGGTATTTCTTCAGTAGTTTGGTCTCCCAACACTAATTGGATTTACTTCTCAACCTATCAAAATGGAAAGATGCAAATTCTAAGACGAGATGCGAGTGGACGAAGTGAGGCAGAAGTGATTTTTACCAATGATTCGTTGCGGGCCTTTACGGATGTGAATAAGGATGGAGTAATCCTTAGCATGACTGCCGAACAAGGAGGACTGAATGAAATTACCTTTCTGTCTTCAGATCCTTCTAGCGTTCGTTATTCGTTCACCTCTCGTAGAGGCGTTAATGAAAGTCTTGCCAAGTTTATTCCAGATGACTGGTTAGCGTTTACCAGCGATCAAACGGGCCGCTCTGAAGTTTTTATTTCAGATCTGCTACATCCATCGGTACGCATTCAGGTTTCTTTAGAAGGGGGCGAAGAGCCTTTGTATTATGCTTCAGACCATACGTTGTATTTTAGAAATGGGAATAAGCTAATGGCTATTTCATTAACGTTTGATGCAAACCGCACGGCCACCTTAGGAACAGCCAGAATTATTTTTGAAGATGATTACTGGGTTAATGTTCCAGGTTATTCTTACAACATCTCTCCTGATGGTAAACAATTCCTTTTGGTAAGAAGCGAAGGCAAAAGAGAAACAACGGAGATTAAAGTCTTACAGAATTCAAATTAATTTGAATTGAATAGGATCGTAATACTCATGTTCAGAGCACTAATTTTTGGCAACTGCATATCAGGTGGACAAACTAGATGAGTTTTAAACAGATGGTAAATTAATATTTCGCCTTTGCGCTATGTGGTGGAAGATTCTATTTGCGAATAACCTGATTTGGTACACTGTTTACGGAATTAGTCTTTTAGGATTAATCTTTTATAGAAAGCAAAGAATAGTCTTACTGCTGATGGGAGGATTCACTATGATCATTGGAACCATCACCACCCTACTTCTTTACTTTTTGGCCGATCAATTTTACGGATCAATTATTTTGAAGATGGCCTGCATCGGCATAATGATCGCTCTGCTATCAGGGTTGTGGACTAATTTGCGCAGACGTAATGGAAATGATTGAAAAAAAATTAACGGGAAAGATTTACACATTTGACTCTCGGCCAGAAAACAAAACATTGAAATGCAGGTGCTCAGTTTTTGACAATGTAAAAACGGGCTATCTTTGATAATGGCTTCAATCCTCCCCAATTTCGAATACGACATCTTCATTAGC
>DPLR01000262.1 GCA_003541895.1 Cytophagales bacterium
TACATGGACGAAGCCGAATATTGCAATCGCATTTCAATTATGGTGGATGGAAAGATTGAGGCACTTGATTCACCTTCTGGTTTGAAGAAACAGTTCAGCGCAAGCTCAATGGATGAAGTTTTTTATCAGTTGGCCCGTAAAGCAAAGAGAGGAGATTAGATTAGATCAAATGAAACAGTTTTTTACTTTCGTAAAAAAAGAATTCAAACATGTATTCCGCGATCGGAAAACACTGCTCATGCTTTTCGGTTTGCCGATCGTCCAGATTGTGCTTTTCGGTTTTGCACTGAGTAATGAAATCAAGAATTCGAAAATTGTCGTGCTCGATCTATCGAAAGATTACGTCACGCGCGAGTTGATTAACGAAATTGAAGCGAGTAATTATTTTGAAATTGAAGCCGATGTAAGAAATAAGGAAGAAGTAGAAGCGGCTTTTCGAAGCGGAAAAATAAAATCGGCTATTCTGTTCCCTGCCAATTTTGCAAATGATCTTTTTCACGGCAACCGAGCGCAAGTGCAAGTCATTGCTGATGGCTCTGATCCAAACACAGCAACAACACTCACAAATTATTTGTCATCGATCATTCAGAGTTATCAAATTAGTCATTTCCCTGCGGTAACGGGTTTTCAAATTATTCCTCAGATACGCATGCTCTACAATCCTGAATTGAAAGGTGCACCCAACTTTGTGCCTGGCGTAATGGCACTTGTACTGATGTTGGTTTGCGTAATGATGACATCCATTTCTATTGTGCGCGAAAAGGAATTAGGTACTATGGAAGTTTTACTGGTATCGCCATTTAAACCGTTGTTCGTAATCTTGGCGAAAGCAGTTCCGTATTTAATTCTTTCGCTGGTCAACCTGATCGTTATTTTATTGCTGAGCGTATTCGCACTTGGGTTGCCTGTAAACGGAAGCATCACTTTGCTATTTGTAGAATGCGCTATGTACATCATCACGGCACTTTCGCTTGGGCTTTTGATTTCGACCACAACGGCATCGCAACAAACGGCCATGTTGCTTTCGTTGATGGGCATGCTTTTGCCCACTTTATTATTTGCGGGCTTTATGTTCCCTATTGAAAACATGCCCTTGCCGCTGCAAATCATTTCTAACATTGTACCGGCCAAGTGGTTTTATATCATTGTGAAGTCGATTATGATCAAAGGCCTTGGATTTTATTCCATTTGGAAAGAATCACTTATTCTTTTTGGAATGACCTTGTTTTTGTTGACGCTGAGTTTGAGGAAATTTAAAGTGCGTTTGGCATGAGAACTATTTTTTTTATTCTGCGGAAAGAGTTTAAGCAAATTTTTAGGAATAAAGCTATGCTTCCGCTCATTTTCGTAATGCCAATGGTGCAGTTGCTCATTTTGCCATTGGCTGCCGATTACGAGGTGAAGAATATCAATCTCGCAGTAGTTGATCACGATCATTCATCGTATTCACAAAAATTGATTTCGAAAATTTCATCGTCAGGGTATTTCAGGTTGTCGGGTTATTTCAATTCGTATCATGAGGCATTTCATCAAATTGAAAAAGATCAGGCTGATTTGATTTTGGAAATCCCATCCAAGTTTGAACGAAACTTAGTCCGCGAAAATCACGAACAGGTTTTTATTGCCGTGAACGCAATTAACGGAACGAAGGCTGGATTGGGTGGATCGTACCTTACACAAGTGCTTACCGATTTCAATTCGCAAATTCAATTGGATTGGGTACAGCTTCCCCGATTTAATTTGCAGCCTCGGATAGATATTACCTATTCGAATTGGTTCAACGCATCGATGAACTTTCAATATTTTATGGTGCCGGGTATACTTGCTATTTTGGTTACCATGATTGGCAGTTACATGACTGCACTGAACATTGTGAAAGAAAAGGAAATTGGAACAATCGAACAGATTAATGTTACTCCAATTCGTAAGCATCATTTTATTCTAGGCAAGTTGATTCCGTTTTGGATTTTGGGGATTTTCGTTTTCAGTGTTGGATTGTTTGTGGTTTCGTTTCTTATTTATGGCATTGTGCCTCAGGGAAATTTATTTTTGCTCTACGGATTTTTATCCATCTACTTGGTAGCCATTCTTGGTTTTGGATTGCTTGTTTCAACCTACAGCGATACGCAACAGCAAGCGATGTCGGTTTCTTTTTTCTTCGTCATGATTTTTTTGTTGATGAGCGGCCTGTTTACGCCCATCGATAGTATGCCGGAGTGGGCAAAAATGATTTCGCGTATTAGCCCCATCACTTATTTTATTGAAGTGATGCGCATGGTGGTTTTGAAAGGAAGTACTTTCAGCGATATTAAATTTCATTTCCTGATTATTACTGGCTTCGCTACTGTAATAATGAGTTGGGCCATTTTGAATTACCGCAAAACAACGTGATGAAAAACAAACACATCCCATACCTCATCATTTTTGCAGGCTCGTTTGCTACCGCAATTATCCGTTTGATTGTAATTGAAGGTTGGTCTTTGGGATGGCATGGTTTTTTTCTGGTGTTTCAAATTATTGGTTTTACGTTGGTGTGGGAGCTGATCAAATGGTTGAATCGTTTTTTTGATTCTAAAATTCCGTACGCTGACGGCAGCACTAGGCGATTGTTGATTCAGCAGGTGGTCAGTGTGGTTCTGGCGTGCCCGGTTTTTGTCACGTTTTATTTTGTGGTGACGGCAACACTCAATCCCACTTTCATTACTCCGCAGTTTATTGCCATCGGTTCGGTGCTGGCTTTCATTGTTATTTTTTTGATGAACTTTTATTTCTACAACGGATATTTATCAGAACAATGGCGACAATCGGTTGAAGAAAAAGCAAAGTTGCAAGTGGAGGCAGCTGAATTACAAAAGGAAAAATCGTTGATGCAGTTCCATCATTTAAAAAATCAGGTGAACCCGCATTTTCTTTTTAATGCATTTACATCTTTGGATGGATTGATTCAAACCAACACCGAGTTGGCTTCTGACTATGTAAGGCATTTATCAAAAGTGTACCGGTATGTCTTAGAAAACAAAGAGAATGAAGTAGTACCTTTAAAAACGGAATTAAATTTTATTCAACACTACATTTCAATCTTGAAAATCAGGTTTGGAGAGGCAATAAAAATTGATGTGAACTTGTCTGATCATGCGAAAGAAAAAGGGATTGTTATGGTAACGCTTCAGATGTTGATTGATAATGCGTTGAAACATAATGCGGCTCATGTCAACACACCACTCAATGTTTCCATTTGGGATGAGGGAGCGTGGTTGCATGTGAGAAATAATAAGCAGCATCGCAGGCAAATTGAAGATTCAACGAAGCAAGGGTTGGGTCAACTAACTCAGTTGTACTCTTTTCTTACTTCCGAAAAGATTTCGATTGAAAATAGCAATGAATTTTTTGATGTGAAAATTCCTCTCTTATAATTTTTAATGAGGAACTAGAATGAAAATTCTAATCATAGAAGACGAGCCCTTTGTTGCTGTTAGCTTGGCCAAGATTGTAAGAGAGATTGAGCCTGGGGTTGAAATCCTCGGTCCTTTGGGAAGCATAACCGATACGCGCGAGTGGCTTTCAAAAAATTCACCTCCTGATTTAATTTTATCAGACATTCAATTGGCCGATGGAATAAGCTTGGATATTTTTTCAGGAGAGAAAATATTTTGCCCGATTATTTTTACCACTGCTTATAATGAATACGCCATCAAGGCATTCAAGTTAAACAGCATTGATTATTTGTTAAAGCCAATTGATAAAAATGAATTGGGGGCAGCTTTTGATAAATTCCATTTGCTTCAATCGAAGTTCGGAAATAAATTGTATGTTGCTCAACTCAAAGAACTGTTTGCTAGTTTCAGCGAACAAAAGAAATTTAAAGAACGTTTTACTGTTCACTCAGGCAAATCGGTTAGTTTAATTTCGGTTGATAAAATTGCGATGTTCATTAAAGAGGAAATCATTTTTTTAATATTAAATGATGGCTCAAAATTCATAACTGATTTTCGATCGCTGGATGAGATAGAAGAAATGACTGATCCGAAAATATTTTTCAGGGCTAACCGACAACACTTGATTCACATCCGATCGATCAAGAGTTATCAAAGTGATGATACCGGAAAAATTATTGTGAAAACAAATAATGTAAAGATCGGTGAGGTTTTAATCAGCAAAGAAAGGGCAGCCGAATTCAGACGATGGTTTGAGTAGGAATTGACTAAATTGAATTAAAACATATGAGTATTAGCCGAAGAAAATTTATTGCGAGTACAGCTATGGTTGGGTTGGGAATGAATACGGTAAGTGCAGCCACTCCTGCAAAGACACCACTCATTCATCACGTTTTCTTTTGGTTGAAAAACCCGAATTCAAAGGAGGACTTACAGAAATTGATAGACGGACTTCGCACATTGGCAAAAATTGAAACCGTGAAGCAACTCCATATCGGTGTTCCGGCTGAAACCGAAAAACGCGATGTAATTGACAATAGTTATAGTGTTTCAGAACTTATGTTCTTTGATGATTTAGCTGGACAAAAAATTTATCAAGATCATCCCATCCATAAAAAATTTATTGAGTCATGCTCATCGTTGTGGAGCAAAGTTCAAGTCTATGATTCAATGGATTTGAATTAATACTTTTTATTTCTCGTCTATGAAAAGCAGAAAATCCAATGCCCATTTAACTGGACCAGCGAAAAAGAAAATCAGCGCAAGAAGGGCGAATAAAAATGGATGCTGATCTTCATAAAAGATTTTTCCGTTGGCGATAACGAAACTGATGAAGAGCATATTGCCA
>DPLR01000388.1:0-964 GCA_003541895.1 Cytophagales bacterium
AGGACGTTGCTACAAGACTCAACCCCGTCCTCGACACAAGAGGACACCTAGTACTAAACGAAAAAGACAGTGAAGTTATTGAGCGCCACAAATACGGGTACATGATTATTAGCATGAACCCTGCGACAGCTGAATTCTCAGGAACAAAACCTCTCAACGCTGCCATGCGCAGAAGAATGGCAGTTTGGATAAATTTCGACTTCTTAAGTGTAGGCGAAAAAATCTCTCCACATGAGGTTGAAATGTTAAGAAAAAGAACCAAAGTCGACCAAGATGTCGCTTACAAAATTATCCAAGCGGGTGCAGAACTGAGAAGACAATACAAAGCAGGCGATTTGCCATACGGTCCATCGTTGGGAGATTTGATCAACTGGGCAACTTTAGTCTTTGACGGCAATACTCCTATGGGTGCGGCTGAAGAGACGATAGTTGGCTTAACAAGCGACAACGTTGAAGTTCAAGCGGATGTTAGGCGAATACTTGAAGCAGTTTTTACGAAGTAATAAGGGATTTTTTTGGGCTTAATTGACTATGCATGGGCGCTTTCGCTTCAGAAGGACGACACTAAAGTAAAAATAATTGAAGATCTCACCATAGATCAACCGCTTTTGAAAGCTGATGACTTAGGATTTACCATAAAGCTTGCCACCCCTAAGTTCTTAGAAGATGGTTCGGTAAACTTCATGGGCTATGATTTCGACAATAATATTGCAGGAAAAGTTCGAATTGGCAGATTATTTCGGGCATCAATTTTTCATTTGTCTACTCACACATTATTGCCTTTTTCAGACCAGAAGAATTTCCTGAAAAAATCGGATTCAAACGTTGAGGCATTTGTAAAATCGTTAATTACAGACACATATGTTAATGCCTACCTTCAAGCCAAATGTCCAAGTTCTTTAATCGACACGGCGTATGCAAATGCATTCGCTTTTCAAAAAATCAAATTGCCATCGAGAATCTA
>DPLR01000388.1:1313-1896 GCA_003541895.1 Cytophagales bacterium
TGATCAAATAGTATCTGAATTAACAAAACTAAAAGACAACTTCTTAGATGAGCTCGGGAACAACAAAGTAGCGTTAGAAAAAACATTTGAGGACAACTACAATCAAATCCTGGGATTACTCGATCCTTTGGGTCCATTTTTGGAGGCGCCCTCGCTTCGTCATACAGAAAGCTTAGGACCTTGCAGCGTTTACACAGACTTTGGGTTAAATACTCCTCCTTTCGAAGAATATTTTAGCTCTTCTCTAACGCTTTTAGGGGGCAAAATGCAAAGTGTTGACAACATTGATAAACTCTGGAGACCGGAACAGGATTCTGAGGCCCTACAAGCCTTTAATTCAGATCAATACCAAAAACAACGGGAAGAGAAGATTCTATCTAAAATCGAACAGTGCTTAGCTATAACACAATTCAAATCGGTTTCTTTCCCAGAAGAAGATTACACTCAATACCTGAGAGCAAGAAACCTTGTGCAAGGAGCAAGTCGACGATTATTAGATATTCTAAGGTCAGCCTTCAATTTTCTAGATGAGGACCCACGCCAAGAGATGGGTCAACTTGATTTAGCAGCCGTTATTCAATCC
>DPLR01000388.1:2216-2514 GCA_003541895.1 Cytophagales bacterium
TGGTCGATATTATTTGATGTAAGCAACAGTATGCAAGTCAAAGGCGAATATGGTCGCGCATTAGCTATAGCAGTTGCAGAAGCAGCCAAAGAATTAATGCTGGATGCGACATCTTGGACCTTTTTTGCATTTAGCGACAAGTTATATGTGTTAAAAGATAGCTCTGAATCGTACTCAAAGAGAGTTAGGGCAAGAATCGGTGGTCTAAGGTTCGAAGGTCTCACGTACATTCCAGATGCAATTCTGGTTGCTGGTAAAATGTTAGCTAAGCGTTTTGAAGAACAAAGATGTTTAATTG
>DPLR01000215.1 GCA_003541895.1 Cytophagales bacterium
GAGCAGTCTTGGTCTATCTCAAAGGCGCTGCTCAAATCCATCAGCATCAGTTTTGTTATTTCTTGTATTGATTGGTCATCGTCAACGTGCAAAACCCGAATCGACGTATTTTCGTTTGAAGACTTCAAATTAGTCATCCAATAGTCCCAAATCACGTATGGTTATGATTGAGCTTAGCTTCTTATTATTGTTAATTCAAAGTTGAACAGTTAATAAGTTTATGAATTAAGCGCAAGTCAATTTTACCTACAAATTCTTCATTAAATGATGCTCTATTTGCATCGGATAGGTACATTTGTGGAAAAAAGCGTCTTAGACTGAATTTTTTGCGTAATGCGTTAATGATAACTCTAGTGGCAACTGAGTTAGTGTTCAACCAAGCCTTGAAGGAACAAGAAATGAGTATACTGAACCGCATCTCGATGAACGAAGTCTCTGATGCAGCCAACGCTCTATGGCTAGATAAATCAATCGCGGATACAATCGCTTCAAATGCAATACAAATTATAAATAAGGCTTACACTCGAAATTTCAGATTCTTTAATGGCAGAAGCTCAAAATATCTCGTTGGAGGTTTGTTCTTTCTTTTGGGTTACAGGTTCTGTGCAATCAAGAACCAGAATGAGCTTGCTCATCGACTTGGAACCTCTGATGTTACGATAAGAACATCTTACAGGAAGTGGCTCGAGACGTTTCCAGATTTATTTCTGGACGTTATAAGCAAATTCGCAGAAAATAAAAACCTTCGAGTCTTTGTGTTGTTGGATCTCAAGCAAAAACTACATCAACATGAAATTAAATCCAGCTTTAACTTACCTGCAGCATCTTGAGTCTATAGTTTTTCATTAACAATTGAGACACTGACTTGATTGAGGTCAGTTTAAGGTGTAACTTATTCCTCGTCAAACTTTCTTGTTTGGTTGTAATGAAGAAAACCTTGCAGTTTAGACGACTCAAGTAGGTCGAAATTTTTTTAAAAAAAAGAAAGGTTATTGGGTCAATTGTGAACCTTAGCACTCGGTGTCATTTATCTTGGTAAAACAATTGATTTGCTTTCCGAAAATCAAACTACCAAGCAGTAGATCTATAGACGGTTACCGCAGTTTTGAAATGGTCCTTACTTAATCTGCCAGTATCTATTTTCTATTATCTGTGCGTGGCTGGCAGCATTTTCCTCTTCAATTTCTGATTGATCGTCAAAGATTGAATAGCTCATTTTTTCCCATGCGAAACCGACAGATACGCTGATGTGCTCTGCATTTAAATCTTCAAGAATTGCTCGTAGATCTTGAAT
This sequence comes from Cytophagales bacterium, assembly GCA_003541895.1. GTDB lineage: Bacteria > Bacteroidota > Bacteroidia > Cytophagales > Cyclobacteriaceae > ELB16-189. Next base: position 1,295 of record DPLR01000215.1, read on the forward strand.
TAATAATCCTTCCTTACCTTGGGGACAAAAAGCAACAATGGTAAGGTTATGGTCTCCGAAGGTTCGCCAAAGGAATTTTACGTAAGTATTGGTTGCAAGAAGATTGATTGCTTTGTCTTGATTAATTTGTTGTATTCTAACCCCGATCGTTACAGGTGTGATTTGGATCTGTTCTAGGTTTACAATGCAGCGTAGAGTATTCACAATTACTCCATTATTTTCAAGAGCAGCTATTCTCCGATAGACAGTGTTCCGAGTTACATTACAGGATCGCGCAAGCTCTTGATAAGAACTAGTACCTGAACTTAGATGTTGTATTATTTTTCTATCCAAAGCATCTAGATCCGTAGTCTAATCATCCCCTATACGTTATCGGAAGACTCATTGCCATGAAATTAATTAGGTGCCAACGATAATATCTCTTATGTGAGTGTGACTATACAGTCACACATGAATTTGCTAAGCATCCCCTAAATACTCCAGCGATTGAGGGATTATGAATAACAAAATGTATAATGTATTGATAGTGGACGATGACCAAGGTATTCGAGAGGCACTAATTGAATTAATGCAGCCGGAAGGATACAGGGTTTCGGAAGCAGCAACCGCGAAAGAAGCTCTTGAGAAAGTAAGAACACAAAAGTTTGATTTAATCTTGCTAGACATTCAATTACCCGACATAGAAGGAACAAAATTACTTGCGCATTTTCAGAATATTATGCCCGACAGCATTAAAATCATGATAACTGGCAACTCAACGGTTGAAAATACGTTGGAGGCGCTAAATAATGGGGCAAATTCATATTTCAGAAAACCTTTCAATCCACAAGATTTGCTGGAAACCATAGAAAACAAGCTACAAGAACGCGAACGTAGAGAAAGAATAACGGGAAAAAGATTAGAAGAATGGGTTAGACTACGATTACGACGATCCCAGTCAATCGAATACGAGGAGTTTGAAAACAAAGCATCTGATGTACTGGGCATTTTTGGATTAAATAAAACACAAGCTAAAATATATGTTGCATTAAACGTCCTTGGTGCTGCGTCTGCCTCAGAAGTTGCTTCATTGACAAAAATACGTAGAGAAGAAGTCTACAGAACGATGCCTGATCTAGAAAAAAAGGGATTAGTGACCAGCAAGTTTGAGAATCCGAAAAGGTTTGCAGCTATTGAACCCAGAATCTCACTGGAGAATTTGGCTGATAAAAGAATTAAAGCCCTTGAAGAAGAGACTATCGAACTTGGGCTAAAAAAAGGGGAGTTAATCGCACAACTTGAAAATGCTTCCTTCAGAATAGATGAAGAAAAATCGATTGAGTCATTGTCTGAACGTGACAATATACAAAAGAGACTAATGCAACTAACTCAAAAAGCAAAACGGCAGATCGAGGTCGCAACTTTATCCGAAGACTTAGAAGCACCATTTTTAAAACATTTGAATGCAGCGCTCTCTAAAACTGAGGTTAAGACGCGCCTGATAATTGACGGGCTAGAATTGTTGAAAAAAGAACAAGATCTTGATAATGCAGATCAATTGAAACTCTCAC
>DPLR01000116.1 GCA_003541895.1 Cytophagales bacterium
TCTCTCCGCCAATTCCTCCCGTCATTGTGTCTTCATGAAGAATGAGCACTCGATTTGTTTTTTTTACAGTTTGCTCAACGGCCTCTTTATCCCATGGAAGCAGTGTTCGCAAATCGAGCACATCGGCTTTTACGTCAGGCATCGTTTCTAAAATTTCTTTTGCCCAATGGACGCCCATTCCATAAGTAATAATCGACAAATCATTTCCTTCACTTACCAATTTTGCTTTGCCTATTTCAATCGTGTAATAGTCATCGGGAACAAAGTCTTTCACCGACCGATACAACAACTTGTGCTCAAAATACATGTAGGGATTAGGATCTTCAATGGCCGCGCACAACAAACCTTTGGCATCGTAGGGGTTGGATGGATAAACAATTTTTAATCCGGGTGTGTGAAAGAACCACGCTTCGTTGCTTTGCGAATGAAACGGTCCGGCAGCCGTGCCTGCACCTGTAGGCATGCGCACCACCACATCGGCACGTTGTTCCCAACGCCAGTATGCTTTCGCTAGATTATTGATGATCTGATTGAAGCCTTCGGTAACGAAATCGGCAAATTGCATTTCAACCATGGCTTTCATTCCTTTGATGGAAAGCCCAAGGCCAGCACCAACAATGGCGGCTTCGCAGAGCGGAGTGTTGCGCACATGATCTTTGCCAAACTGGTTTACAAAACCTTCGGTGATTTTGAATACACCTCCGTAGTCGGCAATGTCTTGGCCCATCAACACTAAGTTTGAATGCCGCTCCATGCTTTGGCGGAGGCCATCGCTGATGGCGTCAATAAATCGTTTTTCTGATTTCTTTTCTGAAGTTGGATTGATCTTCTCTTGTGTGAAGGGCGCATACACGTCATTCAACTCGCGTTCGGTACTTGGCTCCGGATACGTTTCTTCAAACGCATTGGCAAGGCCATCGTCAATCCACTTCTTAATTTTTTTGCGCGTGCTGTCAACGGTTTTTTGATCGATGACTTCTTCCTTTAGCAAATAGTTTTCAAAATTTTCTACGGGATCTTTTTTTGCCCACGTGTCCATCAATTCTTTCGGCACATATTTCGTTCCACTCGCTTCTTCATGGCCGCGCATGCGGAAGGTGATGCACTCAAGCAAAATCGGTCTCGGTTTTTTACGAATGCTTTCAGCAAGATTTTTTACGGTGTCATAAACTTCAAGAATATTATTTCCGTCTATTTGCACACCTTCAATTCCGTAACCGATGGCTTTGTCAATAAATTGTTTGCAACGAAACTGTTCATTGCTTGGCGTTGACAAACCATAGCCGTTGTTTTCAATCACAAAGATTACCGGCAAATCCCAAACGGCTGCTACGTTTACCCCTTCGTGAAAATCACCTTCGCTGGTTCCGCCATCGCCATTGAAGACAACGGTAACTTTATTTTCTTGTTTTAATTTGGTGGCAAGCGCAATTCCATCGGCCACTCCATTTTGTGGGCCAAGGTGCGAGATCATGCCAACAATGTGATGTTCGTTAGTGCCAAAATGAAAGGAGCGATCGCGCCCATTAGTATAACCTTTCATTGTGCCTTGCCATTGTGCAAACAGCCGATCGAACGGCATGTTGCGCCCAATGAAAACTCCGAGGTTTCGGTGCATAGGCAAAATGTATTCGTCCTGATCAAGAGCCGCGGTTATGCCCACTGAAATTGCTTCCTGGCCAATGCCGCTAAACCATTTGCTGATTTTATTTTGACGAAGAAGAATCAGCATTTTTTCTTCTATCAGCCGAGGGCGAAGAAGTGATTCGTATAAATGAATGAGAGTTTCATCTGAATATTTTTTGCGGGCAAACTTCATGAGCTAAAAAATTGTCATGCAAAGTTAATGGAGTTTATCATACCTCGATTTTACAATATTCTCTATCTTTCGCGGCATGAAAAAGATGTTGTTTGTTGTGATTTCTTTGTGCTGTATGAAAGAAACTATCGCGCAAATTTTTATTCCCAAATTTGATGTGCAAGGTCACCGGGGTGCACGCGGGTTGATGCCCGAAAATACGTTGCCCGCTTTTTTGTTGGCGCTCGATTCGGGAGTTACAACTCTTGAAATGGATTTGGCCATTACTAAAGACAAGCAAGTCATTGTTTCGCACGAGGCGTGGATGAATGCCGATTTTTGTATTGATCCCGATGGGAAAGAAATAAAATCAAAGGACGAAAAGAAGTTCAATATTTTTCAGATGGATTATGAGCAAGTGAAGCGTTGGGATTGCGGCTCGAAAAAGAATTCAAAATTTGCAGAACAACAATCGATGAAAGTTTCTAAGCCTTTGCTTTCGGAGGTGATTGTGGCGGTGGAAAATCATATCAAGAATTACACTAAGTACGAAGTGGATTACAGCATCGAAATTAAATCAGCTAAAAGTGGTGATGACATTTTTCATCCGAAGCCCGAAGTATTTTCTGACTTAGCCTATCAACAGATTGATCAATACTTGCCATGGGATCGTGTGGTGATTCAGTCGTTTGATGTACGTGTGCTGAAATACTGGCATCAAAAATATCCGAAGGT
>DPLR01000592.1:0-256 GCA_003541895.1 Cytophagales bacterium
AAGAAGGCTTACTTGACCTACAGCGAGGTTGCGGGCCAGTCAGTTCAATATATGTTTTATGATTTGTTTAAAGGTTACACTGAGTTGCAAGCCGAAGTATTGGCTTCTTCCTGTTTCATTAATTCAGGCAGTGAGGAATTTAACCGATTAGATTTGCCTTACGATGCTCAACTAGCTCCGATTTTTTCATTTACTGAATTTGCGCAGGCTAATCAAAATTTTCTTGTGGCGGGGGGGAAATTTTTTTATGTTTTTC
>DPLR01000592.1:526-5280 GCA_003541895.1 Cytophagales bacterium
ACGATGCACAGCCTGTTGTACTACTTTCATTTGATGGCAAGCATATAAAATATATTCATCAACCGAATCTTTTAAATATTAAAGGTCAAGTCCGCGATTTAAAATGGGTAAACGGAAAGAATGGAAAAGAATTAATCGTTGCCAGAAATAATGATGCATTATTATTTTTTCAATTGTTGAATTCAACAACCTTAAAATAGGTGAAATGAAAAAACTGAGTCAGTTTGATTGCGTGATTGGAGTCTTTGTCTTTGCTGTTTTGTTCTTAGTGTCCTGCCACAAAACCAATGATGTCACTCCATCAGGCAACGGAACATTTAAACTTACATCTGCATCAGTGGATGGCAAGGCGGCTTCCGGATCGCTTTTATACATCAGCGTAACTCCTTCTTTTGTACTTTCTTTTTCAGAGCCATTGGATGAAACCTCAGCAAAGGCCACGATAAGCTTTTCGGATGGCACACCAATCAAAACTACATTTTCAAATAATGATAGTACTGTGACAGTGCAGCCAGCTACTTCATTGAAATATCTTACTTCTTATTCGTTGGTGTCAAATTCGTTACTGAAATCAAAAGCAGGCAATTCTATTACCATTGGAGGTTTTTCCATTTCATTCAAAACTCAGATGGATATGTCTCTAAAATTTCCGGTGATTTCTGACTCTTCCTTGATTGACTTGGTACAGCAACAGACATTAAAATATTTTTATGACTTCGCTGAAACCAATAGCGGAATGGCGCGCGAACGAAATACCTCCGGCACAACAGTTACTACCGGAGGGAGTGGTTTTGGTATGATGGCAATTGTTGTTGGAATAAATCGGGGTTGGATTTCAAGATCCAATGGAGTAGCCCATGTTGCTAAAGTAGTTTCCTATCTTGAGAAAGCAGATCGTTTTCATGGAGCATGGTCGCATTGGTCAGATGGTTCCACTGGAAAAGTAATTCCATTTGGTACGAACGATGATGGTGCTGATATCGTTGAGACATCTTACATGATTCATGGACTTCTTTGTGTTCGCCAATACCTGAAGGCATCTGATACCGTTGGAAATAATTTGATCAACCGAATTACAAAACTGTATAATGATATAGAATGGAACTGGTTTCGGAAACCTGCTCAGGAAAATGTGTTGTATTGGAATTGGTCGCCCAATTATGATTTTGCCGTGAACGTTCCGGTGCGTGGTTATAACGAAACGTTAATCACTTACATTCTTGCTGCTGGCTCATCAACCAACTCTATTCCTGTGGAGGTCTACCAACAAGGCTGGGCACAAAGTGGAACCATTAAAAATGGAAGTACCTATTATGGCCACGTTTTGCCTTTGGGTCAACCTTATGGTGGACCTTTGTTTTTCACGCAGTATTCTTTTCTCGGATTTAATCCGCATGTAACGGATTCTTATTTGAATGTGAACTATTGGACGCAGAACGTTAACCAAACACTGATCAACCACGACTACTGTAAAGCCAACCCAAAAAATTATTTATACTACAGCGACAGTTGTTGGGGCTTGACTGCAAGCGATATTCCTTCCGGGTATGGCGCACAATCTCCTACCAATGATAACGGCACGATTTCACCTACGGCAGCGATTGCCTCGATGCCATACACTCCGGCAGAATCAATGAAGGCAATTCGATTTTTCTATTATATCATGGGCGATAGACTGTGGGGCTCATATGGTTTTTATGATGCTTTTAATCTGAGTCAAAATTGGGTGGCCACCTCCACGCTAGCTATTGATCAAGGTCCCATTGTGGTGATGTTAGAAAATTACCGAACGCAACTGCTCTGGAAATTATTTATGTCAGCACCCGAAGTGCAAGCAGCACAAACAAAACTTGGAATAAACTAATAGCTGTATGAATGAGAATAGAATAAAATATGGCAATGAAATCTTAAAAGGATTTTTCTTTTTTGGAGTAATTCTGATGTTTTCATTTTCATCAGTTTCATGTCAGCAAAAGAGGTCACAAAACCAGCAGACCAAATTATCTGACGATTCGCTTTTTAAGTTAGTTCAATACAAAACATTTCAATATTTCTGGAATGGAGCCGAGCCAACATCAGGCGCAGCACGAGAGCGATATCATGAGGATAATAATTATCCTGACAACGATAAGAATATCGTAACAACAGGTGGTACAGGTTTTGGAGTGATGGCAATTCTCGTTGGCATTGAGCGAGGTTTCATCACAAGAAAAGAAGGAGAGGAGCGACTAACCAAACTAGTTTCTTGGTTGAGCAAAGCAGATCGTTTTCATGGGGCATGGCCGCATTGGATGAATGGCGAAACGGGAAAAGTAAAACCTTTTGGAGCGAATGATAATGGTGGTGATTTGGTAGAAACGGCATTCCTTGTTCAAGGGCTTTTGTGCGTGCGACAATATTTTCAAGATGGAAATTCTTCTGAGAAAATGCTCGCCCAAAAAATAGATAGTTTATGGAAAGGTGTGGAGTGGGATTGGTACAGACGAGGAAACCAAAACGTGCTCTATTGGCATTGGTCACCCGACAAGCAATGGATAATGAATCATCAGTTACAAGGATATGACGAAACTCTTGTCACTTATTTTTTAGCAGCAGCATCGCCCACGCATAGTATACCTGCAGAAGTTTATCATCAAGGTTGGGCGCGAAAAGGCGGAATCAGAAACGAAGAGAAGCACGAGCAATACGGAATGCACTTGGCACTTAAACACAATGGGCAACCACAATTTGGTGGACCCTTGTTTTGGTCACACTATTCATTTTTAGGTCTTGATCCACGGCATCTTAAAGATGACTATGCAGATTATTGGGAGCACAATAAAAATCATGTGATGATCGATTACCGGTATTGCGTTCAAAACCCGAAAGGCTACAAAGGATATGGCCCGAATTGCTGGGGACTTACCGCAGGCTATTCAGTAAATTTTTATGCAGCACATAGTCCAGCAAATGATTTAGGTGTGATCAACCCAACAGCAGCTTTGGCATCGTATCCCTATTCTCCAGAAGAAAGTAAAGCAGCCATGCGCTATTTCTATGATAGCCTCGGTTCAAAAATTTTCGGAGAGTTTGGATTTTATGATGGCTTTAGTGAACAGTTTGACTGGTATAAGCCGTGGTATTTAGCGATTGATCAAGGACCCATTGTAGTAATGATGGAGAATTACCGATCAGGTCTTTTATGGAAATTATTTATGTCTGCACCGGAAGTGCAAGTCGCAAAAATAAAACTTGGATTCAAATAAAAAAGTATAAAGATGAAAGCCCTAACCCCACTACCTCAAAAATTAATCTTTGTCAGTCTATTGGCTCTGACGCTTTTCTGTTGCAAAAACAATACAAGCAAATCGCGGATGGATCGTAAAGTAGATTCTCTACTCACCCTAATGACCATCGAAGAAAAAATTGGTCAACTCAACTTACCTGGTGCAGGAGATTTTGTTACCGGCCAAGCCCAGAATTCTGATATCGGAAAGAAAATCGAAAAAGGACTGGTAGGTGGATTGTTCAATATTAAATCAGTTCCGAAAATTAGAGAGATGCAAAAACTGGCCGTTGAAAAGAGCCGCTTAAAAATTCCGTTAATGTTCGGCATGGACGTCATTCACGGATATGAAACGGTATTCCCTATTCCGTTAGGATTAAGCTGCAGTTGGGATATGGAATTGATTAAACAAACTGCACGCATCGCAGCTATTGAGGCCAGTGCCGAAGGGATAAACTGGAGTTACTCGCCCATGGTTGACATTGCGCGCGATCCACGTTGGGGAAGGATAGCCGAAGGTAATGGCGAAGATCCTTTTTTAGGATCGCGTATAGCAGAAGCGATGGTGAGAGGATACCAAGGTGATGATCTTGCAGCAAATAATACAATCATGTCGTGTGTTAAACATTATGCACTGTACGGTGCAGCTGAAGCGGGCCGTGATTATAATACAACAGACATGAGCAAAGCGCGTATGTACAACGATTATTTTCCTCCGTACAAAGCAGCTGTAGATGCAGGCGTTGGAAGCGTAATGGCATCCTTCAATGAAATTGATGGCATCCCTGCAACGGCCAATAAATGGCTGCTCACCGATGTGCTCCGCAAGCAATGGGGATTCAAAGGGTTTTTGGTTTCTGATTACACTGGTGTGTCAGAAATGGTTGCTCATGGCATTGGTGATTTGCAAACTGTTTCAGCGCGCGCGCTGGACGCAGGACTTGATATGGACATGGTAAGCGAAGGATTCCTCACCACACTTCAACAATCGTTGAAGGAAGGAAAAATAACGGAGCAACAAATTACCGATGCTTGTAGAAGAATACTTGAAGCAAAATATAAACTGGGATTGCTAGACGACCCGTATCGCTATTGCGATGAAACACGTTCAGCAAAAGAAGTGTACACGGATGCCAACCGGAATTTTTCAAGAAGTGTAGCCGCTCAAAGTTTTGTTTTGTTGAAGAACAAAAACAATGTGCTCCCTTTAAAAAAGGAGGGAACCATTGCTTTGATCGGGCCACTTGGCGATGAAAAAGAAAATATGCCAGGCACGTGGAGTGTTGCCGCTAATTTTTCGAAAGCAATTTCTCTGCGCAAAGGTTTAGAAGCAGCAACAGAAGGCAAAGCAAAGATTGTTTATGCCAAAGGATCTAATTTATGAAGACGCTAAACTTGAAGTGAATGCAACGCCATTCGAGAAAATTGTTTATAGCGATTCAAGAAGTGCCGAGGAATTGAGAGATGAAGCACCGCACGTGGCACGTGA
>DPLR01000112.1:0-2417 GCA_003541895.1 Cytophagales bacterium
CTACGAAGATTATATGTGCCCCTTTGTAATTCAATGCACTTTACCCATCCTCTCAACAGATACGCGCTCATTTATCTGGCACTCGTACTCATTGCGATTGCCATTACCCCGAACCTTCCGCAGCTTGATTTTATTGCTGCTTGGCAAAAACCTAACAACACCATCATCGTACGCATTCTTCAATTCATTTCCGACTCCATTAGCTTTGTTAGCTTCGGTGTGCCGGTGGTCATTACTATTGAGAGAGAACTCAAGAGCAATTCAAATAAAAAACGAAACCGTCTTTCGCTACTCTATGTGGTAGTGAGCATTGCTACTGCAGGACTTATCTCGTACGCCATGAAAAAAACGTTTACCGAACCAAGGCCTTATGAAGTTGACACGCGCATTGTGCAGCTCAGTGTTGGCGGAGGTTACTCGCTGCCATCTGGCCACACGACTGAAGCGTTTGCTTCAGCCATGGCCATGTTGATGCTATTCCCTCGCTGGGGAGTTTTCATTACCCTGTTTAGCTGGGCTACGTTGGTAGCGCTTTCGCGAATCTATCTTGGTGTGCATTATCCATTCGATATTTTTGTTGGGATGTTTCTCGGATCTACTTCTGCTTATTTGTGGTTTAGGTTTGTCTTCTCACGACACATTGCTCAGGTAAGAATATAGCGACCCTACTTTCTTTAAAATTGGTGATCACTTCCCCTACCGTTAGCGCATCTATCAAAAAATATTCGCATGAAAATCTCCACCCTTGGTAAAGGCCTATTCTTTTTTGCAGTGCTGTTTCTCATTGGCTTTGTCGTGTTCGATCAACTTTTTTCTGCCCCCAAAATTCACCGTGGAATTGTTTTGCATAAAGTCTTTGTGCCAGAACACACCGTGGTTAGTCCGTATGTACCCAACTATGCACGTGCGCGTAATTTCAATTATGACATCCACACTCAGCAATACGACCAATGGATTGCGTTTGTAAAAGCGGATGATGGCGATACGTTAAAAGTGCACTGCACTTCGCATCATTACGAAGTGACAAAACTTGGCGACACGCTTTTGTTTAAAGAATACAAAGGCGATGTTTTTGGCATAGACTATCTCTCGCACAGCGAAGAAGACACGATTAAAAGCGATATGAAGAAGAATGGTAAATTTTAATGCCTAGTTATTCTCCTGTTTTGAAGTCAATCAGTTTAAAAGGTAAACAGTGATCGGTAGAAATAGGAGTGCAGTAAAACCAGTTATGATTTTTGATTTTAAGTCCAATGTTGTTTTAAATTCCATATTTTTGACTACTTGATTATTTTGTCAACTCTTTGCACCAGCACTTTGTTTATTCATTCCTTTTAGTGTCTTTGTAATTTACTTTTGTTTTGATACTTAAAAAAAAATAGAGAAGAGAACTGAAACCATGTAAACATGAAAAAATATTTATTGATCATCTTGTCCATAATTCTTCTATGGTCATGCAACAAAACAACTCTATCTAAACCAAGCCCACTGGTAGGTTCGTGGAATTTTTCAAAAGCTTACTCAGTGTGGAATTTTTCATTGACACCCGATAGCGTCTACATAACCTTCGACAACTTAAATAAATATCAATTCATAGATGTAAAATCACCCGTTGATAATGGCAGTTACTCCATTGGTCCAGATTCATTACTGATTATCCAACCCGGTGACCCCTCCTATTCGTCTTTTTATACCATAACTCATTTCACTGCACCATATAATCAAGCTACCATGGATGCATATTCGGTAGATCAATATTATTATTCAATTAATAGCAAAAATCAACTATTGATAAAAAGGAAATGGATTTTAAAAAGCTATCCAGGATATACCTATACAGAATCGTTTGAATTCACAAAACGATAGTTATCAAGAGCAACTCGCCCCAAGCCTTGTCCAGCTATTATCCTACTCGTTTTGATTTGTTTGGAGTCATCTCTCTTGAGCGTTCCAATTTGCAAAACGTGCCAAGGCTGTCATCTTAAAATTATTGAGCATGGATGATCGTTTCGGATTAATCCTTTAATGGAAATCAACAATCAAATTGTAGGCAGTATTTTATAAATTGTAATACCAAAACCTATACACAATAAAATAAATATACCATGTTAACCAGACGCTCATTCTTGACGCACTCAACCCTGACTTTAGTTTCGGGCTCATTAATTGCTGGAGGAAATACAACACCCGAATCAACCTTTGTTCACCATGTTTTCTTTTGGTTAAAAGACAAACAAAACAAAGATGATTACAACAAATTAGTTCTTTCGTTAAAGGACCTAAAAAAAATAAAGCAAATAAAATTACTTCACGTAGGCTCCGCGTCTATTAGCCCACTTGCCCAAGAAGCAAGCATAACAGATGCTACCTACGATATTTCCTTGCTTACATTTTTTGAAAACATGCAAGACAAAGAA
>DPLR01000112.1:2661-4203 GCA_003541895.1 Cytophagales bacterium
AACATGCAAGACAAAGAAAGTTACCTAGTTGACCCACTGCATAAAAAATTTATTGAAGAGTGTAAAAACATCATTTCAAAAGTTATTGTTTATGACTCGAGTGAGCTTTAATCATGTCTTCCTCAACTTTTAGCTCATTACTTTTGATTTCGATGAACGATTTCTTACCACGAAACAAATGAACCTGCGCGCAACCGTATTTCTTCAAGCAGAGATTGTGCTTATCGGCATAGTGGCGCTTGCGCTTATGATTCGGTTACCTTTGACGGAGGGAAGGGCCGAAAACTTAGACCTGCTCAACATATACCTTGACCCGTTTATCTTATATGGATATGCGGCATCCATCGCTTTTTTTGTTGCGATGCTTAAAGCATTCCAATTCCTTGGTTACGTTAAACAAAACAACGTATTCTCACTCAACTCAGTGAAGGCTTTAAGAAGCATAAAAAAGTGTGCCCTTGTACTAGGTATTCTAATTGTGCTGGCAGGAATATTTATTAGGATATTTCACGCAAAAGATGACGACCCTGCCGGTTTTCTTGCTTTGTGTATAGCGAGCACTTTTGTGTGCATCGTAATTGCAACCGCTTCGACCGTAGTTGAAAAGATTTTGCAACAAGGAGTGGATATAAAAACTGAGAACCAGCAACTACGCGAGCAATTAAAGAAATAAGTTTACTCAAATTTTACGATAAGCCTGATTGCATTTTGTTAAACACACATATGTAAAAACACAAAGCATGAAAACAATAAAATTGATCATCACTATTTTACTCCTAGCAACCGTGCTCCTCTCCTTTCAACCTGACGATGAAAAACAATTTGAATTCAGTTATCCCAAAAGAGATAAAACAAAGATTACCCTAAAGGCGCATAACTTTAAAAAGTTTTCAAAAGAATGGCGCGGCACTGACTACTACTATTATGCAGAGGGCAAAGATGGTATGATTTGCTCTGTACTATACTACAAACTAAACGATGATGAGAAACTCACATTGGTAGATGCGCCTAAAGCGGCTATGAATGGACCAGAGATAAATGCGGCCTATGCTTTTGCTTATTTTATCAACTATTCTAATCTTAAGAAATACGAAGATAACAATGCCTCATGGGGGCAGGCCACGGATGATTTTATGTTTCAGCAAAATGATATAAGAAATTTTAACGGAATAAAAATCAACCAAAAGCATATGTACGCTTACTGTATGCCCGACAAAGATCTTTTTGTAAACATCCACCTCTCAAAAGTAAATTGTACAGCAGAGGACTCCACCACCATGCGGCAAATACTGATGTCATTAAGTAAATTGAAATGACGTTTTAACGCCCTTATCAACTTGAGTCAGCGAATAATATCCATACTTACCTTTTCATTGTATTTGGTTGTTTGGATGAAGTACCAAATGACAAGATTACATTCAGTTTATGAAAATAGTTGCCAGCCTTAAAAATAGTATTAATAACCATGAGGTTGTTGTGTCAACCAATGGCAATGAAAAACAAGTTTATATTCCTTCAAAGTCAATAGGACAAGGGTCTTCT
>DPLR01000084.1 GCA_003541895.1 Cytophagales bacterium
ATGTCAAGCATCGTCTCTTGCCTCAAGGACGATGCACCCCACCCTGACAAATCCATGCGCATCGTCCCCGAAAACGGAAGGCGATACTTAACTGTAAGACAGCAATCATACTACGTAATTCAATTGATTTACCGAGAAAATCATTAATCATAAAGCGTGATTCAATTGATTCAAGGAAGAAATCACCAATCATACGGAAGGATTCAATTGATTCCCCGGGAATTCAACAATCATGTAGAGTAATTCAATTGATTCAAGGAAGAAATCATCAATCATACGGAAGGATTCAATTGATTCCCCGGGAGTTCAACAATCATGCAGAGTAATTCAATTGATTCAGGGAAGAAATCATCAATCATAGGGAAGGATTCAATTGATTCCCCGGGAATTCGGCAATCATGTAGAGTAATTCAATTGATTCCCAGGATTCCTATAAGCACACGAAAATTTTGTTTGAAAACTCATCTGTCCCAATGCTGTCATGCTACGTTTGCTGGCGTGAAATAAAAGCAAAGATTATTTTGTAGTAGAAAAAGAGAAGAGCGGAACAAGACTGAGTACTGTCATGGGTCTGCGAGACCGCCCGGCATGCTAGTCCCCGCTCTTTTTACTTGTTAAACCTGAACAGTTCATTAGGCTTTGAGCCTGTGTTAAGCATGGATAGGTAAAGCAAGTATTCTCTTTTCGTTTTTGTTCAATCCAAAATTAATCAAAATGACAAATTACATTGGAGTAGATGTTTCAAAAGACAGTTTTGATGCTCACTGCGCTTCGTTGGGCAGTCGCCAGTTCAGTAATGATGACAAAGGTTTTAAGTTGTTTGGAAAATGGATCGGGATAACGGCACACATAGTAATGGAAGCCAGCGGACCATATTATCTTCGATTGGCTGATAACATGTATCGATCAGGTTATCCTGTTTCAGTGATCAATCCATTGGTGATTCGAAGGTTTTGTCAAATGAATTTGCAAAGGGCTAAGACAGATCGCAAGGATGCGATGGCGATTGCCCAGTTTGCTCAGTTGACAAATCCATCTGTTTGGAAGCCAGCACCTGAACATTTACAACAACTACTTCAAATGCAAAGTGTTATGGAGCAGTTGTCTAAACAACTCACAAGTACCAAAAATGCATTGGGAGCTCTCCATCAACATCCGCACATCTACTCAAGTGCATTAAAATCACTTCAGCAAGTAGAGCGAGCACAGCAACAGCAAATTGTTCAGTTGGAAAAAGAAATCATGGAATTAACCAGACAACATTATCAGGCGGAGTTGGATTCGTTGATTAGCATCCCAGGTATTGGCAAGAAGACAGCCGTGCTGTTGATCTTATCCACTCATGGATTTAGCCGGTTCGAAAATATAAAGCAGTTCATAGCCTACACAGGAATTGCTCCACGCATTTTTCAATCAGGTAAAACCATCAACAAGAAACCAAAGATCAGTAAGCTTGGCATGGCTGATTTAAGTCCGGCATAACAACTAAATTATAAGATGTGGCTTCGAACTAACTCTTGTTTAAAAACTCAACTCCCAATGTGCTGTCATATCGGCCAGCATGTAAAATGGCATGGGCGTGTGCCGATATCCCATTGTAAAGTAAACTAGTTTCACCCGCGGTGCTTCGCTCCAACACACTATCCTCCGCAAGTGCTCGCAGTGACGTGGTAAACACACATGGTGAGCGGCATGACATCTAGGTTATTAAAGCAAGACTTCGTACGAATGACGATGCTTGGAGAAAACCTTAATTGAAAAAACCCGTTTGCAAGAATTAGTTACTGTTTTGAAAAACACTTTCAGACATACAAACCTTCTACTTGGCCTAATCGGGTCGGTCGTTATATTCTTTTTTATTCAATTGCCATTTGATAGTGCTGCATCAACAAAGAATGAAACAGCGTTTTCAAAATATGCGCCCTCTCCTACTGTAAATCTTCAAGCTAGTTCATTTGAGGACGATGACGATCAAGGCAACCATCCGCTTCAGCCGCTTGCCGAATTAGCGTTTCAATTTCAAAACCCTCCCTTGCTTTCTACGGCCAAGAGCAAGATGTTCGTTCGTGTATCGCTCGGTGTTAAGCCCATCCTTTTGATTAGTTGTTGGCGAATTTGAGAGCAGCGTTCACGCTCTCTCCAAATTTATTTACCAACCAACTAATTCAAAATTTACATGATACCCAATTCAATTGTTTATTCATCCTACGCTAGGCGACATCCACTTTTGTTGCGGTGGTTAACTTTTCTTGTGATCGGATTTATGTGCAGCAGCGGCATACTTGTTTATCTTATTTTATCTCCCTTGCAAAGTAAAAAGCTAAAGGGCAATCGTATGGACTCGCGTGTATTTTACTTGTCGCCAAAGCTTCATAACAGCAAACCAAAAACAGAAAACCTGAATCTCAGTGCATATGCCGTAAACGTGCAACACCCAATTGATAATCGAAGTGGGGCTACGGTCGATAACTTTAACAGGCTCCCTGTGATGAATGAAATCCAAAATAAAATCAATTGTGACGTTACCTATTTCGGTGGCAGCCGCGATGGTAACAAAAGCCCTAAGAATCTCACGATCTCAACAACTGTTGAGCGCTACTATCCTTATGTAAAAGGATACATGTGGTCACAATGCAATACCGATGTTAGATTGGATATGAAGGCCACGTTAAACGATTCAACAATTATTCACAAAGAGTACCAGTCAGCGTATGCCTCGTCTGGCCTTGACAAAGAATACGAGGGCAGTGTTATCACCACCATTGAGCAAGGGGCTAATGTAACCTTAGGTGTGTCACTGCGAAAAACACTCGATCAGTTTTACA
>DPLR01000640.1 GCA_003541895.1 Cytophagales bacterium
TGGCTTGCTAAAAATTTTCCGGTAGCCATGGCACTGGTGTACACATGATTCTCGGTAACTTCTATTCCAAGTCGCGCCAATTTTCTAACCGCTTCAAGTCGTGTGCGCTGACTGTTGTTGGTCATGAACATGAATGGAATTTCGTCTTTCAAAAGTTTGGCAATGAATTTATCTGCACCGGGAATAAGACTGTCACCAGCGTAGATAACACCATCCATATCAATCAGTAAGCCTTGTTTCATAAGGAATCAATTACTTGATTAAAAGTAAGACTTATTTAATCAATACAGATGAACAGCGAGAGAAGAAGTTTTTAAATCGATTGAAAACCTTAAACGAGGTACTCGAATAAATTCTCGTTCTGATTTACCTCGGTGTAATTGAGTTTGAATTGATTCATTCGTGAGATGAGTGAATCGTAATCTTCGCGTAATTTTAATTCAATGCCGATCAAAGCCGGACCATTTTCTTTGTTGTGTTTTTGAATGTATTCGAAACGAACTATGTCATCGTTAGGACCTAGAATGTGATTCAAAAATTCTTTGAGTGCGCCTGGCCGCTGCGCAAAACGAACGATGAAATAATGCTTGAGTCCTTCGTATAAAAGCGATCGCTCTTTTATTTCTTGCATCCGATCGATGTCGTTGTTTCCGCCACTGATAATACAAACCACTTTCTTGCCTTTGATCTGGTAAGCGTACTGATCAAGCGCAGCGATGGAAAGTGCACCGGCTGGTTCTGCAACAATCGCGTCTTCGTTATAGAGCTGTAGAATGGTGGAGCTCACTTTTCCCTCGGGAACGAGCAGCATATCGCTCAAGGCATCTTTGCAAATCTCGAAAGTGAGGTCGCCTACTTTTTTTACTGATGCTCCGTCAACGAAGCGTTGGATTTTATCAAGCACTATCGGCTTGCCTGCCTTCAACGCTTCTTTCATAGAAGGGGCGCCACTTGGCTCCACGCCAATAATTTTTGTGTGTGGTGCGTACGTTTTTAAATATTGCCCAATGCCCGCACATAAACCTCCACCGCCAATAGGCACGAAGATGTAATCGATGTTCGACACTTCTTCAAGAATTTCTTTGGCAACAGTTCCTTGGCCTTCAATCACCAACGGATGATCAAACGGAGGGATGAATGATCTGTTTTCTTGTTTAGCAAACGCAAGTGCGTGTTGCTGGCATTCGTCAAATGTATCGCCTACCAACACGATTTCAATCTGGCTATTGCCAAACATTTTCACTTGATTGATTTTTTGCTTGGGTGTAATAGCTGGCATGTAAATCACACCATGAATACCGAGTGCTTTGCACGAATAAGCGACACCCTGGGCATGATTGCCAGCACTTGCACACACTACACCTCTTTCGCGTTGTTCTTTCGAAAGACTGCTAATTAAATTATAGGCGCCTCGAATTTTGTACGAGCGAACAATCTGTAAATCCTCGCGCTTCAAATAAATTTCGGCACCAAATTTCTCTGACAGTTTGCGATGAAACTGCAGAGGCGTTTTGAGCACCACGTTCTTTAACGTGAGGTGCGCTTTGTTGATATCGATATTTTGAAGTTGTGTGGAAACCATGTTGAAGTATTGAGTTATGAGTACTGAGTAGTGAGACAAAAGATTATCTAACTACTCAATACTCACTACTGACTACTAATTTATCATACTTGCCTCAACCGTTGCTTTCTCGGGGCGGAGTGAGCGCACGGCTGCACCGGCTTGCCAGAGTTCGCTCTCACGAAGTTCTTTTAGTTCTTCGGCAAGTTTTTCTCTGTAATCCGGTTTGCTGCAAGTGTCGATGGTACGTTTTGCTTCTGCGCCAGTCTCAACGCTTTCGTACAATTCTTTGAACACCGGAAGCGTGGCCGCCTTGAATTTCTTTTTCCAATCCAATGCACCGCGTTGAGCCGTAGTTGAGCAGTTGGCGTACATCCAATCCATTCCGTTTTCGGCAACGAGTGGCATCAAGCTTTGCGTTAACTCTTCTACGGTTTCGTTGAACGCTTCGGAAGGAGAGTGGCCTTTTGAACGCAACACTTCGTATTGTGCTTCGAAGATTCCGGCAATAGCGCCCATCAAAGTTCCGCGCTCACCAGTTAAATCAGAGTACACTTCTTTTTTGAAATCCGTTTCAAATAGATAGCCGGCACCTACACCAATTCCGAGTGCGATTGCTTTTGTCTTTGCATTGCCTGTTGCATTTTGGAAGACAGCGTAACTAGCGTTGATACCTTTGCCTTGCACAAACAATCTGCGCACTGAAGTGCCCGATCCTTTGGGTGCTGCGAGGATCACATCTACATCAGCAGGAGGAACGATTCCGGTTTGCTCTTTGAAAGTGATTCCAAAACCGTGCGAGAAATACAATGTCTTTCCTTTGGTGAGGTAAGGTTTGATGGTTGGCCAGGTAGCAATTTGTCCGGCATCGGAAAGTAAAAACTGAAGGATTGTTCCGCGCTTCGCAGCTTCTTCAATTTCAAAAAGTGTTTCACCGGGTACCCAGCCATGCTGCACGGCTTTGTCCCACGTCTTCGAGCCCTTGCGTTGCCCGATGATCACATTGAAACCGTTGTCGCGTAAGTTCAATGCTTGCGCTGGACCTTGCACGCCATAACCGATGATGGCGATGGTTTCATTGCGTAGCACATCAAGTGCTTTATCCATTGGGAATTCTTCTCGTGTCACTACTTCTTCGATAGTTCCACCAAAATTGATCTTTGCCATTTTATTCTTAGTTAATTGTTATTCGTTAATTGTTTATTGAATTCTTTGCCGTTCGTTAATCAACATCTACCATGCGTTCGCTCAGTTCTAAATATTGGGCGTTGCCCACAAACACTTTTACTTCATCCACTTCAATTAGTTTTTCCAGTTGATGTTTTACTTTTTCAATCATGTCGGCAGTGGTGTGCAAAAGGAGCACAGCGCCACCTCGTTTGAAATCTCCTTCGTTTTCGTGCGCCAATAATTTTTTGATACGCACTCTTCTGCGATTCAACACATTTACAATTCGGTTCAGAATTGAAAAGTTGTTGTCGGCTGCAATTTCGATAGTGAATTCTTGTTTCATAATTACTTTTTCGGTTCTTCTAATAAAACATCGGAGACGCCAGCGCCAGCGGGTACCATTGGGAAAACGTTGTCTTCTTTACCTACAACGGCTTCCAGGAAGTAAGGTCCTTTGGCTTCAAGCATCTCAGTCAACGCTTCTTTCAGTTCTTTGTGCTCTGTAATTTTTCTTGATCTGATTTTATATGCTTCCGCGATTTTTAAAAAATCGGGGTTTACCATTTCAGTAAACGAATATCTCTTGCCATGGAATAACTGCTGCCACTGACGAACCATGCCGAGAAAATTATTATTGAGCACCAACACTTTTACTGGGATTTCATATTGCATGATTGTTCCTAATTCTTGAAGCGTCATTTGAAATCCGCCATCGCCAATTACAGCTACCACTTGTTGTTCAGGCTTCGCCATTTTCGCGCCCATGGCCGCGGGCAATGCAAAACCCATTGTGCCGGCACCACCTGAGGTTACATTTGTTCTGGGGTCTTTGTATTCGTAATAGCGAGAGGTCACCATTTGATGTTGACCAACATCGGTTACAATGATGGCCTTGCCGTGGGTAAGATTGCTAAGTTCATGAATCACTTCACCCATCATAAGTTCCTTGCCTTCCGGATGAAATTCTTTTACAGCTATTTTTTCATGTTCAATCTTGTTCAACGCTTTGAATGAATCGATCCATTCTGAATGAGTGTTCTTATCGCACAGCGGCAACAAGGCGGCTAGCGCTTCTTGTGCATCGGCTAGAACAGATACATCCGTGTTAATAATTTTATTGATCTCAGCTTTATCAATATCGATGTGAATGATTTTGGCTTGTTTGGCATATTTGCTCACATTGCCCGTCACACGATCATCGAAACGCATACCGAGACCGATCAACACATCGCATTCATTTGTATTCACGTTCGGTCCGTAGTTGCCGTGCATTCCCAAATAGCCCACATAGTTGGGGTGATCCGTTGGGAAGCTTCCAAGGCCGAGTAAAGTACACGCCACGGGAATCCCGGTTTTCTCAGAGAAAGCAATGAGTTCTTTTGTTGCTCCTGAAAGTAACACACCTTGGCCTGCGAGAATGTACGGCTTCTTTGCTTTGTTGATCAACTCAGCCGCCGCTTTAACTTGCTCTGTTTGTAGAACAGGTTTTGGCCTGTAGGTTCTTATTTCTTCACACTTTTTGTATTCCAAAAACTCGGTGAGCTCGTTCTGCGCATTCTTTGTGATGTCGATAAGAACGGGGCCGGGTCTTCCGGTCTTGGCGATGTAAAATGCTTTCGCAACTGCGCCTGCAATATCTTTCGCTTCGGTTACTTGCACATTCCATTTGGTAACAGGAATGGTGGTGTTGACAACATCCGTCTCCTGAAATGCATCCGTTCCAAGAAGATGAGCAAACACCTGACCTGTGATGCAAACCACGGGAGTTGAATCAATCAGTGCATCCGCTAAACCAGTAACCAAATTTGTGGCGCCAGGACCAGACGTAGCCAGAGCAACACCCACTTCTCCGCTCACACGCGCAAATCCTTGTGCCGCATGAATGGCTCCCTGTTCATGGCGAACTAAAATATGGTTTAGTTGATCCATGTAATGATAAAGTGCATCGTACACAGGCATGATTGCTCCGCCCGGATAACCGAAAATCGTTTTCACATTCTCAGCCACGAGGCTACGAAGCAACACTTCCGATCCGGAAATCTGAGTTGATGCTTTCGGTTCAACCGCGGGTTTAGTCTTCGTCAGTAACGCATCCATCTGCAGCCGTTTTTACTTGTTTCGAATATTTGTACAACACTCCGCTGGTCGCCCTGGGTTGAGGTGCTTTGTAGTGCGACCTGCGAATAGCGAGTGTCTTATCATCTACCAATAAATTGATCTGATGTTTGCGCACATCAATTTCAATCCAGTCGCCATCTTCAACGAGAGCGAGCAAGCCACCTTCGCTTGCTTCAGGCGTGATGTGGCCGATGACAAATCCGTGCGAACCACCGCTGAATCTGCCATCGGTAATGAGTGCTACATTTTTACCTAAACCCGCACCCATGATCAACGAAGTTGGCTTTAACATCTCTGGCATTCCTGGCGCACCTTTAGGGCCAACATATCGAATCACAACCACATCGCCTTCTTTTATTTTTCCTGAGCGAATTCCATCTACCAATTCGAATTCGCCATTAAATACTTTTGCTGTTCCTTTAAATTTCTCGCCTTCTTTTCCGGTAATCTTCGCAACCGATCCTTTCGGTGCAAGATTTCCATAGAGGATCTGCAGGTGCCCTGTTTTCTTAATCGGATTTTCCAACGGAACAATGATGTCTTGCTTTTCAAAGTTGAGCGAGGGAACATCCTTCAGATTTTCAGCAATTGTTTTGCCGGTTACCGTCATACAATCGCCATGCAAAAATCCTTTCTCTAATAAATATTTCATAACCGATGGAACGCCACCGATGTGATGCAGATCTTCCATCAGATATTTTCCACTCGGTTTGAGATCGGCAAGCAATGGTGTTTTATCGGAGATGCGTTGAAAGTCTTCTTGCGTAATTTTTATTCCAACCGATTTGGCCATAGCGATCAAATGAAGAACTGCATTCGTTGAGCCACCAAGGATCATTACAATCGTGATGGCGTTTTCAAATGCTTTGAACGTCATGATGTCGCGTGGCTTCAAATCTTTTTCGAGCAAGTGGCGGATTGCTTTGGCGGCTTCCACACACTCGATCGATTTTTCTTTGCTCAACGCAGGATTGGAGGATGAGTAGGGCAGCGCCATACCCAACGCTTCGATGGCCGATGCCATCGTGTTGGCTGTGTACATGCCACCGCACGCGCCTGCACCCGGACAAGAATTTTGAATGATGCCTTTGTAATCTTCGTCAGAAAGTTTGTTCGCTAATTTTTCTCCGAGCGCCTCAAACGCAGAAACAATGTTCAACGATTTGCCTTTCCATTTGCCACCGGCAATTGTTCCGCCATACACCATGATCGCGGGGCGATTTAATCTTCCCATCGCGATGAGTGAGCCCGGCATATTTTTATCGCAACCAACAACGGCAATCAATCCATCGTAATATTGCGCACCACAAACGGTCTCGATCGAATCAGCAATCACCTCACGACTTACCAGCGAGTAGCGCATTCCTTCCGTTCCGTTGCTGATGCCATCGCTCACACCGATTGTGTGAAAAATTAATCCCACCAACTCCTGATCCCACACCGCTTGCTTCACTTCGGTGGCCAGCGCATTCAAATGCATATTGCACGTGTTGCCATCAAAACCCGTGCTCACAATCCCCACTTGTGCTTTTTTCAAATCCTGTTCAGTCAACCCAATGCCGTACAACATCGCCTGCGATGCGGGCAGTGTTGGGTCTTGTGTGATGATCTTGCTATACTTATTTAAACTCATTCAATTAATAATTTGATTCTGGATACTTGATTCTTGATTCTTGATGTCTAGTATTAAGCATCCAGTATCTAGCATCTAGCATCTAGACAATAACGTAACTATAACTTTTATCCAATACCAGATTTCTATACGCGTCTTGCACCTGGTAGCTGATCGATTTTTTCCAATCCTTCTTCATTGCATTTCCTTCGATCGATTCAATCGGAGTGATCTCGGCTGCGGTGCCACAGAAGAAAGCGGCATCTGCTTGCTCTAAATCTTCGGGTCTGAAAAGTTTTTCTTCTACCGGAATATCGAGTTCGTGGCAAATATCAATTACCGTTTTGCGCGTAATGCCGGGAAGAATATTTCCTTTGGGTGCGGTGAATAATTTTCCGTTCTTCTCGAAGAAGAAATTAGCGGCTGGTCCGCAGGCAATATATCCGTGCGGATCAAGTTGCAATGCTTCGTCAAAGCCTTTTTGTTTGGCTTCCATCGTTGCTTGTATGCCGTTCACAAAATGTCCGCATATTTTTGCATCGATTTTATTTGGGTCAGCATATTTTGTTTCATACGAGCTGATGCTAACGCGAACCGACTTCTCGTCAAAGTAACGATCCCACTGCCAGGCCATGATCATCACCGTTGACTTTTGTGAGTGCGTTAATGCCATATTTGCTCCGGCCAATACAATCGGGCGAATGTAAGCGTGCGTCAATTTATTTTGTTCAAGTACTTTGTAGCTGAACTGCGAAAGTTCATCTACCGAATAGGGAAGAGCGATATCGAGAAGTTCGCAGCCGCGCTTCAATCGCTCGAAGTGATCGCGCACTTTAAAGATTTTTATTCCGTGCACGGTTTCGTACGAGCGCATGCCTTCAAATACTCCATAACCGTAGTGCAATGTTTGGGTGAAAGGATCGATGAACGCCTCTTTCGCCTTCACAAATTTGCCGTCTAAGAAGAGAACTGTTTTGCTGTTGTAATACATATATTTTGAAACAACTGTTAGTTTGCAGCTATGGGTATAAAATAAAACCGCCCCGATTTTGTCGGGGCGGTTGGTTAATTTCTTTTATCAAAGTCAACTCTTTACCGTCCCGGGTTTTAGCACGAGAATAATCACGGTAAGGACAAGCACAGCAATGCCGAGTGTAGTTACACCTGGTGTTAAACGATTAAAATTAAA
Organism: Cytophagales bacterium; assembly: GCA_003541895.1. GTDB lineage: Bacteria > Bacteroidota > Bacteroidia > Cytophagales > Cyclobacteriaceae > ELB16-189. The sequence continues at coordinate 7,651 of DPLR01000640.1, forward strand.
ATCGATTTTCATTTTCTGTTCTTGGTAATGCAAGATTCAAAATTTTTGCTGGCTCTACCAACAAGATCACAAATTATTTTTTGTTCGGAACGAATGTTAGGTATGAGATTCTGCTACTTAACGCTTGATTGCTTCGAGTTCAATCATTCCATCGTTTCTAATTTTGCCTTTTCTTTTTTCAAAATATTTCACAGGTTTTGAGGAAGTAGAATCGCAATCAAAACAAGTTGTTACATGTTCAAGATTCAGGTTCATTTTAGAATCAATTTTTATTTGACCATCGCATTCGTATGAATAGGGTCCACCGTCCCAACATCCAAAATCAACTCCTTGGTCATAAATCCTTTCTCCTGTTTTATCAAACGTAGTGATAACGGGGATCAGCGTAGCAGCAGGAGCGTAAAAGATAAGTGTGTAAAACCGAGATGTATCAGCCAACATTCCGTAACAAACTAAAGTGCTTGATTGAGTAAATAAAGAATCCGAAGATTTAGGATCAGTCCTTGAGAATTCCATCGAGCTGATTCGCTTCCATTCATTAATATCACAAGGTAGATCGAGGGTTTTAAATTTTTTTAGAAATGTGTGCTTGAAGTAACCAGATCTGTGGTTAGTTGAATTATTAGCTGTCGGTCGTGTTGAACAACAGATAAGAGCAAAAGACAAAAAACAAATTGCTTTCATCTCTATGGTTTCGATGCACTATTTCCCCTGATAATTCGGCTTCCTCTTCTCTACAAATGCTTTCATACCTTCTTTCTGGTCGGCTGAGGCAAACGTGAGGTAAAAATTTTTGCGCTCGAAAGCGAGTCCTTCATCGAGTTGTGTTTCGAATGAGCGGTTCACAGCTTCTTTCGCTAATTGCACTGCTACGGGGCTCATCTGCGCAATTTCTTTTGCGAGTGTCAGTGCTTCGTGCAAATACATTTCAACGGGTACCACTTTACAAACCAATCCGTAGAAGTGCGCTTCTTGTGCCGACAAAAATCTTCCGGTCAAAATTAACTCCATTGCTTTCGCTTTGCCGAGTGCTTTCGTCAAACGTTGTGTGCCACCGGCTCCGGGTATCGTTCCTATTTTTATTTCTGGCTGACCAAACTTAGCCGACTCGGATGCAACAATGGTGTCGCACATCATCGAGAGTTCACAACCTCCACCCAAGGCAAATCCACTCACAGCGGCAATCAACGGCTTCTTCGTTTTACGGATTTGATCCCATGTGCTGAACTGATCGATCATGAGCATGTCCATGGCAGTGGCATCGGCCATTTGCTTGATGTCGGCACCGGCCGCAAAAGCCTGTTCGTTGCCTGTGAGCACGATGGCGCGCACTGATTCATTTTTATCGAGGGCTTGCAATGCTTCTAACAACTCGAGCATCAGCTGGCGATTGAGGGCATTCAATTCTTTGGGACGGTTGAGTTCTACAAGAGCAACCATAGGCTCTCTTTGTTCAGTAACTTTGATGAATTCCATTGTAAAAAGATTTATAAGCAAAGCTAACTCAATTTGTGATTATTGATTTTAGATTTGTGAGTTTTGATTTCGAAACGTGAACCTTGAATTTTGAATTCTAATCTATGAAGATCCTCTTCGTTTGTCTCGGAAATATTTGTCGCTCGCCATTGGCAGAAGCGATTTTTAACGACAAGATCGCGAAGTGCGGATTGCAAGATTCATTCATAGCCGATTCGTGCGGCACGAGCAACTATAACATTGGTGATTGGCCCGATCCAAGAACCATAAAAAGTGCCAATAAACACCAAGTACCCATCAGTCATTTTGCGCGTCAACTTACGCGTGCTGACCTTGACAATTTCGATTTGATACTTGCCATGGACAGCTACAATCTGGGTGATATATTGAGTATGGCTAGCATGGAAACTAAAGATAAAGTTAAACTGATGCGCAGCTACGATCCGGAAGGCGAAGGCGATGTTCCCGATCCGTACCATGGCAGAGAAAGTGATTTTGAAAATGTGTTCCAGATTTTAGATCGAAG
>DPLR01000535.1 GCA_003541895.1 Cytophagales bacterium
TGATCTCGCGCGCTTGGTTAAGTGAATCGGCTGAGAAATCAATCGATATTCAATACTTCATTTTCTCTACTGATAATATCGGATTGATCGCCTCCGATTATTTACTACGCGCTGCCGATCGTGGTGTGCAAGTGCGTGTAATTGTAGATGACATTATGGTTGAAGCGGATGCCGATGAATTGCTCGCGCTCGATGCTCATCCTAATCTTGCTATACGGATTTACAATCCCTTGGCTAATGTGGGTAAAAATTTTCCTAAAAAGTTATATACGCTCACTACTGACTTTAAAGGTTTTAATCAACGGATGCATAACAAGACTTTCATTGCTGATGGCAAAGTGGTCATCACCGGTGGCCGCAACATTGCTGATGAATATTTCGACTATGATCATGAATACAATTTCCGCGACCGTGATGTATTGCTAGTGGGCAAAGCGGTACATGAAGTACAAAACTCGTTCGAGGCATTTTGGAACAGTCCGCTGAGTGTGCCGGTTACCGAAGTAGTTGATGCAAAAGAATATAAACTCAACGTAGAAGTGAAATACAATTACCTTCATCAGTACGCATGTAATCCCGCTAACTATTGGCCTGCCGTGCGAGTCAAAGTAAATGCTATGCGTGCAACGTTCAAAGAAATGCAAACGAATGGCGAACTGATTTGGACAGACGGTGCCTCCTTCATTTCGGATGTACCGGGCAAAAATGAAACAGCAAGCCTAAATGGTCGTGGTGTTTGTACCGACTCTCTGATTGACTTAATCAGGCGTGCAAAAAAATCAGTTGATATAGAATCTCCTTATTTGATTACAACAGAAGTGGGGTTACAACTTTTCAAAGAAGCGATTGCGCGGGGCGTAACGGTAAACATCCTTACCAACAGCCTCGCCTCTACCGACAACCTCGAGGCTTTTAACGGATATCAACGCGGCCGCAAAGATTTACTCGAGGCAGGTGTAAACGTTTTTGAATTCAAGCCCGATGCAGCTGTTCGGTTCAAAATCATGACGGGCGCATTGCAAAAGAAAATGAATTTTACACCGCGCTTTGGGCTACATGCAAAGTCTATGTCAATTGATGGTAAAGTGGCCGTGATCGGCACATTCAACCTTGACCCGCGCAGTGCAAACCTCAATACCGAATGCATAGCTGTAATTCGAAATCAAAAGGTAGCCACTGATTTACTTCATGCCATTCAAATTGATTGTCAATCTGAAAATGCATGGCATGTTACATTACAAGAAAATCCCGATGCGCAAGCGGGCTGGTTGAAGCGTCTTAAAGCGTGGACCAAAGGCGTGGTGCCCAAACGTGTGCTTTAGCTGCAGAAGTTGAATATTTTTTTCTACTCCTTTGTCCAAATTCTGGTGTTCAAATTCAAATCTTCTACCATTCCGGCCAGCGACTGTAGGTAGTGATGATACGTTTCCAGTTTAGGGTATTTAACAATGGAGGAAAACAACCTTGATTCAAAAAGATTCTGACGCGTGGGTATGGCTACATAAAGATGTGAATCAACAAAAGACAATTCGATTTTACCCAACTTGCTTTTGAAATTTAATATCCGTTCCATGAGGGAAGGAGAAAGAAGGTAATGTGCTTCTACCGGATCGGTGCCATATACGGCAAATGCTTTTTCAAAATTAACATCATCCATTTTAATCAGTGGATCACGCATCTGATTCATTTTTTGAAAAAATGTTCCTAACCCTCCGAATGCTTTTTCTGCTTGATCTGTCAGCACCACCGTGCGGCCGTTGAAATTTTTATTGAAGTCGGCCTTGAATAAAATTCCCCTGAACAGGGTATCGTATGTTTGGTACTGTGCATTCCTGCGGCCTTCATCGTCTCGCCTTTCTGTACGCACTTCAGCAAAACGGATCTCGGTGTTTCCAATCCTTCCAGTTACAAGATCTTCAGAAGTGAACCGATCGCCAGCCGATAAAAAAATATGGCTTTCTAAAAACTCACCCCGAGCCATCCCTTGCTCTGGTTTATAATTCAAATTCTCATCAACGAACTTCACCATTTTACCAATCACCTCCGATTTAAATCGAAGTCTCAAATTTTTCCTCTTAGGTAGAAACCAGAAATAATAACCAAGACCACCCGCGAGAAGGATAAAAATAAAATAAGAGCCTGATCCTGATGAACTAGGTCCATAGACCATCTGTGGCTGCGCACCTTGGTTAGCGTAAGGATCCATGGGTGTAGAGGGCGCAGAATTCGAGCTGCCATTAAAAGCAAGGCTCATGCTTACCATAAAATAAATTATTACAAAAGCTACAGAGAGGTAGACAGCCCTTGCAATTTTTTTTCGCTCCGCTTCCAGCGTTTCAATCACCGGCACTAACGTAGATTGATAGAAGCTTTGAAAATCTTTGCTTGCCTCCATCTTCAATTATTAAACATCGCTTTGGCACTCACATTCTGACGCTCAGCTTCAGGTATTTCAAAAACCTGTTTGCGTTTGTGATTGAAGGCGGATGCTAAAAGATTGGAAGGAAATTTTTCGATGGCGTTGTTGTATTGTGTGACGGCTGAATTGTAAGCTCTGCGCGCGGCTGATATTTGTTCTTCCGTTTCATTCCAGCTTCGCTGCAGCAACGAAAACTGTTCGCTTGATTTTAAGTCGGGATAATTTTCTACGGCTACCATCACGTTTCTCAACTTGCCTGAAAGTTGGTTTTCTACATTCACTTTTTCATCCGAAGTGAGTGAACCTGACAAAGCTTTGGTGCGGAGCTCGCTAATTTGAGTAAGCGTGTCTTTCTCGAATTTCATGTAAGTCTTCACTGTCTCCACCAAATTTGGAATGAGATCGTAGCGCTTCTTCAACATCGCATCGATGCTACCAAACGCTTGCTCAACAGCATTGCGTGAGCTGACAAGATTATTATAAATAAGAACCAGAATAATGACGATTACGCCAGCGAGAATGAGAAGTGTCATAGGGTGGATATAGCT
>DPLR01000395.1 GCA_003541895.1 Cytophagales bacterium
ATTACATCATCTGAGCACCTGAACAAATTAGCGCAGCAACTTTTTCAGTTGGTACAGACGCCTTCGCTTCGTGCGGTGTTCTCGAAGAAGAACAAATGGGTTTTGCAAAGTATTCGGCCTATCAACTTAAATGAAGTTCCTGATAATGATAAGTCGTTGCTCATCTCTTCGCTCGAAAAATATTTATTACGCAAAAGAGATTACAAACCCGACAAGAAAAAATACGACTTAGCCATCCTTACCAATCCCGATGACCCTAATCCGCCTTCGGATGATCGGGCACTGAAGCGTTTTTATAAAGCTGCGATGGAAGCGGGTTTCAATGCAGAGTTCATCACGAAAAATGATATTGATAAGTTGATTCAGTACGATGCACTTTTTATTCGCGAAACAACGAACGTAAACCATCACACCTTTCGGTTTGCAAAAAAAGCGCAGTCACTTGGGCTTGCCGTAATTGATGATCCGGATTCTATTTTAAAGTGCACCAACAAAGTGTATTTGCACGAGCTTTTAAATGCCCATAAAATTCTCACACCAAAATCAATCGTTATTTCAGAAGAAAATTGCGACACCATTTTTTCGAAGATGTCGTTTCCTTTTATTCTCAAGCAACCCGATGGTGCTTTTTCAAAAGGTGTTCATAAGATTCATTCGAAAGATGAATTCAAAAAGATTAGGCAAACGATGTTTGAGAAATCTGATTTATTAGTAGCGCAAGAATATCTACCTACTCCTTTCGATTGGCGCGTAGGTATTATCGATAGCCAGGTGATTTATGTCTGTAAATATTTTATGGCTACCAAGCATTGGCAAATTGTAAATTGGAGCGCCAACAAACAGAAATCGCGCGAAGGCGAAGTGGAGAGTATACCTGTGGATCAGGCACCAGCCGGTTTATTGAAGACGGCATTGAAAGCTACTTCATTGATTGGTCACGGACTGTACGGTGTTGATATGAAAGAAGTAGATGGAAAATTTTATGTGATTGAGATTAACGACAACCCTAATATCGATGCTGGCACCGAAGATAAAATTTTAAAAGACCGGCTATACGATATCATCATGGAAGTATTCATCGACAAAATAAAATCTGAAAAATGAGTCAGCCATCGCGCCTTCATCTGTTTCAAGCCTACGGCATTGAGTTGGAGTACATGATCGTGGATAAAGATTCACTCATGCCCAAACCTATTGCTGACGAGTTGCTAAAATATGAGTTGAAAGAATACGGGAGTGATTTTGAAAATGGAATGATCACTTGGAGCAATGAATTGGTTCTTCATGTTATCGAAATTAAATCGACCAGACCCGAGGCGAATTTTAGTGCGCTTGAAAATGAGTTTGCTGAAAATGTGAAACGGATCAATGCTAACCTGGAGCAATGGAATGCGATGCTCATGCCAACGGCTGCACATCCTTTGATGAATCCATTGGTAGACACGAAGCTTTGGCCGCACGATAACAATGAAGTGTACGCCTTGTACGATAAAATTTTTAATAGCAAAGGTCACGGATGGAGCAACTTGCAAAGCACGCATTTAAATTTGCCTTTCTATGATGATGAAGAGTTTGCTAAACTGCACGCGGCCATTCGGATTGTGTTGCCGATTCTTCCGGCACTGTGTGCAAGCTCGCCCATTCTTGATGGTAAGTTGACGGGCAAACTAAACACGCGATTGGAATTTTATAAAACGAATCAATCTAAAATTCCATCTATCACAGGACGTGTAATACCCGAAGCTATTTTCTCTAAGCGACTTTACCTGAACACGATCTATGAAAAAATCAGAACCGATGTGGCGCCCCACGATCCCGAAAAAATTCTTGATCCTGTTTGGGTGAATTCGCGCGGAGCGATTCCACGGTTCGATCGCGGCTCCATCGAGATCCGGATCATGGATATTCAAGAGTGCCCATCGGCAGATTTGGCAATCATCAATTTAGTGATTGAATTTTTAAAAGCGTTGGTGCAAGAGAAATTCATTCCGCTCGATCAGCAAATGAAAATAAAAACAGAAACGCTTGTTCCGATTTTTGATTTGTGTGTTGAACAAGGACAAAGCGCCATCGTCTATGATCCGGCTTATCTTGAAATTTTTGAAGTATCAAACACCATTACAGTGAATGAACTCTGGAAGGTGATTTTGAAGCGATTAGAACAAATTAATATTTCATTGAGCTCTTGGGAAAAGCCGGAATACGAAACGCTGTTAAATCAAGGTAATCTCTCGCAGAGAATCATTAAAGCATTGGGCAGAGACACGTCAGAAGAGAAAATAAAATCCGTTTACCGCAAACTCAGCGGGTGCCTTAATCAAAACAAGATGTTCTTTTTGTGAACAGAGTAAAGGCATGGATTAGAAATTTTTTTGCTTTCTCGCGCAGAGAGACAAATGCATTTTTGATTTTACTTCCACTATTGTTTATAATTATTTTTTCAGAACCTATTTATCGCTATTGGTTTGTAAGGCAGCCCAAGAATTATTCAAAAGAATCAAAGCAGTTGGATAGTTTGATTACGAGTTTTCATTGGGAAAAGGACACAGTACAAAATGAGGAAAAAACAAAACAGTTCACTTTGTTTTCTTTCGACCCTAACAAATCTACCGGTGAAGAATTGCGGAGTTTAGGTTTCAATAAATCGCTAGCAAATCGAATTTTAAAATATCGATTGAAGGGAGGGAAGTTTGGAGTGAAGGAGGATTTGCTGAAGATTTATGGAATGGATTCAGTTTTATTTCAAAATTTGTATTCCTACATCAACCTTCCTGAAAAGAAATTTTCGAGTAAGTCGGCCGC
>DPLR01000514.1 GCA_003541895.1 Cytophagales bacterium
ATTGCTCGGCCAATGCCTGAAGAATTGACTGACGAATCCACCACACCGCGTACGATATGAATTTAAAACCGCGGGTTTCATCAAAACGCTGAGCCGCCTTAATCAACCCTAGGTTTCCTTCATTGATCAAATCGCCCAACGACAGCCCTTGGTTTTGATATTGTTTAGCAACAGAAACAACAAAACGCAAATTGGCCTTGGTCAATTTTTCCAAGGCGATCTGGTCGCCTTCTTTTATACGTTTCGCTAACTCTACTTCCTCATCTGGAGTTAGCAAATCAACCTTGCCAATTTCTTGTAAATACTTATCAAGCGACTGGCTTTCGCGGTTGGTAATCTGCTTACTAATCTTAAGCTGTCTCATCTGAAATTAGAATCGTTTAATGAACACGTGAAATTTATAAATAAGTTCCAAAAATTCAGTAATAAACTGAGCTTTCTTTATTCCTGAGGCGCAGTTGATTCTTCTTTTTTAGGAGGTTTAGGCAACAACACTTTTCTTGAAAGACGAAACTTGCCAGTCTTTTTATCTATTTCAATGAGTTTAACCTTCACTTCCTCACCAACCTCTAATACGCCTTCCATATTTTCTAGACGCTCCCACTTGATTTCGGAAATATGAAGAAGTCCATCTTTGCCGGGCATGAACTCTACAAACGCTCCAAACGGCATGATTGATTTCACAACGCCAGAATACGTTTCGCCAACTTCAGGAACGGCTACAATTGCTTTCACTCTCTTCACAGCCGCGTCCATCACGGTTTTATCAGTTGCAAAAATATTCACCAAACCCTTGTTGCCAACTTCCTCAATTACAATGGTTGCTCCCGTTGTCTTTTGGATATCCTGAACTACTTTTCCTCCTGGGCCTATTACCGCTCCGATCAAATCTTTATCAATAGTGATGGTAATGGCACGTGGAGCATGAGGTTTCAAATCGGCCTTAGGTGCAGTTAACGATTTCTTCATCTCGTTAAGAATATGAAGTCTGCCTTCTTTTGCTTGATGCAAAGCCTCATTCAAAACATCATAGGTAAGTCCTTCCACTTTAAGATCCATCTGGCAAGCAGTGATCCCCTTTTCTGTTCCGGTAACTTTAAAATCCATATCACCCAAGTGATCTTCATCACCAAGGATATCTGAAAGGATTACATACTTACCAGTGCTGCTATCTGAGAGCATACCCATGGCAATACCAGAAACTGGTCCTTTAATTTGGATACCCGCGTCCATCAATGCCAAAGAACCAGCACAAACAGTGGCCATTGAAGACGAACCGTTCGATTCCAAAATATCCGACACCACGCGAATGGTATAAGGACTTTCAGCCATGTTGGGCAACACTTGCTTCAACGCGCGCATAGCTAAGTTGCCGTGACCTACTTCACGTCTACCTGGTCCTCGGTTTGGTTTTACCTCACCGGTAGAAAATCCAGGGAAGTTATAATGCAAAATGAATTTGTTGTTGCCATCAAACATGGCACCGTCAATCATTTGCTCATCAAGTTTTGTGCCCAACGTTGCAGTGGTTAAGGATTGCGTCTCACCACGAGTGAATATTGCTGATCCATGAGCCATCGGTAAATAATCTACCTCTGTCCAGATAGGGCGGATTTCATTTGGCTTGCGACCATCTAATCTGATCTTCTCATCGAGAGCCAAATTTCTACAAGCCTTCTTTTGAATCTCCTTGTAATATCTTTTCACCAAATCTTTGTCGATTGTGGTGTCTTCAGGGAGCGATGCAACGTATTCATCAAGGATCGCCCCGAAAAGTTCAGAACGATCGTGTTTACTCTTCAATTGCTTGCGGGCCACTTCGTACACTTTATCGTAAAGTAACTTGTGCAATTCTTCGCGAAGGTTTTCATCCTTCACTTCATGCTCGTATTTTCTCTTCTCTTTTTTGCCTGCTGCTTGCATCAATTCAATCTGAATATTGCATTGCGTTTTGATGGCCTCGTGAGCAAGCTTAAGTGCTTCGAGCATATCGGCTTCGCTAATTTCTTTTGATTCGCCTTCCACCATCAAAATATTTTCAATGGAAGCCGCAACGATAAAATCTAAATCAGCTTTCTCTTTTTGCTCTAACGTTGGATTAATAATATACTGACCATCAACACGAACAACACGCACTTCAGAGATCGGCCCAAGGAAAGGAATATCAGACACTGCAAGGGCTGATGAAGCCGCAAATGCCGCCAAAGAATCTGGCAATGCATTGTGATCGCCTGATATCAATTGAATGTTAACTTGGGTCTCTGCGTGGTAATCATCTGGAAAAAGTGGGCGAATGGCGCGGTCAACCAATCGGCTGATCAACACTTCATAATCCGAGAGCTTGCCTTCACGTTTAAGGAATCCGCCAGGGATTTTTCCGGTAGCGGCAAACTTCTCTTGATAGTCTACCGAGAGCGGCAGAAAATCTGCGCCTTCAACCCCATCTTTGTTTGAAACTACTGTTGCCAACAACATCGTGTTGCCCATGCGGAGAACCACGGAACCGTCCGCTTGTCTCGCTAATTTCCCTGTCTCTATAGAAATCTCTCTTCCATCCGGAAGCTTGCAAGATTTTGATATAATGTTTGTCATTTTATTGATTTTTGATTCACCTCAAGGCGAATTCCTTGAAAATGAAAAATGAATATAAAAAGCGAAAGGGAACCTGTTGGGTTCCCTACGCTTAAGTTTGGTAATTTATTTTCTAAGCTCTAATTCCGAAAGAATAGAACGGTAACGCTGAATATCGTTGCGCTGAAGGTAGTTCAACAGCTTTTTGCGCTGTCCTACCAACTTAAGAAGGCCTTGCTGCGTTGAGAAATCCTTTTTGTGTGTTTTCAAATGCCCTGTTAAATGATTGATACGATGGGTAAAGAGGGCAATCTGAGACTCAGGTGAACCTGTGTCGGTCTTCTTTTTTGCAAATCCGTGTTTGCTAAATAACTCTTGTTTGGTCGCTTGATTAAGATACATCTGCTTTATTTTTTGCTTTTCTACTTTTTTAATCGCGCAAAAGTATATTAATCGGTCAAAAAATCCAAATTTAAGTTAATTAAGCTGCTTTTGGCTTTAAACCAAAAGTGCGTCTCCAGCGCGTTTTAAGCTTATCGATGACAACGTTATAAAAGTCAGCATCGAATAGGCGAGCATCCGCACGAGCTTGTCTCAGAAAAACAAAACCTACTGAAAAAAGCACTGCATTAGCCATCCAAGTCCCCACTACCACGGGCACAGTCTCAGCAAGCGCCCATTTATCGCCAGTCAAACTCAAAACATAAAAAAGAATAAAAAAAAGAATAGAGGCCAACACCGGAACACCAAGACCACCTTTCTTGATAATTGCCCCCAATGGTGCACCAATTAAGAACATGGCAATGCACGCAATTGAGTTAGCTAAAATCTTATGCCACTGAATTTGAAATACCCTGTACTCGTGAGCATAGTTATCAAGATTTGCATTGTTGCTTTGCAATTGGTTTTTAACCATCCTCGCCCTGCTCAAAGCAGTGGCTATTTCTGTAACACTCCTTTTTGCTTGGTAAAGACTGTCTGCAATTTTTTTGTCTTTCTCTTGAATGGTCTTAGGCACTTTGATTTTTAATCCCTGAAAATGAGCAGTGCTAAATGGCATAGTATGGGGAATGTGCACACTTGTGTCTTTCTTTTTGGCCTCCGCTATTGAATCGCGATAACGCGAAAACTTTACTAGCTCTTTTGGCATCCGAACGGAGTCTCTCTTAAAATGAAAATTAAAAAACGTGGGTTGCAGGTTGTACAAGCCAAGCTTCTGACCGTTGGTTTCTCGATTAACAGAGTCCATATCCAATTTCAGCTCTTTTAAGTTTCGCATACTGCGATTACCGGCAAACCATTTTTT
>DPLR01000039.1 GCA_003541895.1 Cytophagales bacterium
CGAAGAAATTAGTTTTTCCACGCAACGAAATCATGTCCATGAAATCAAAAGGGTTGGTGGCACCGTAAACTTTCTTGCCAACTAATTCATTGATCAATCGATCAGCAACAAATTCAATGTACTGACACATATGAACAGCATTCATGCCGATCAAATTCACGGGAAGTGCATCAGTAACAAATTCTTTTTCAATTTCAACCGCGTCTTTGATGATTTCGATGACGCGTTCTTCTGATAATTTATTAACCACGTGCTTGGTGTAAAGGTGGCAAGCAAAATCGCAGTGCAAACCTTCATCGCGCGAAATCAATTCGTTTGAGAATGTTAGGCCGGGCATCAATCCGCGTTTTTTCAGCCAGAAGATTGAACAGAAAGACCCTGAAAAGAAAATTCCTTCAACAGCTGCAAAGGCTACTAGGCGTTCCTGAAAATTTCCTTGATCGATCCAGCGCAACGCCCAATCGGCCTTCTTCTTTACACAGTCCATCGTTTCGATAGCGTGAAAGAGCTTGTCTTTTTCTTTTGCATCTTTCACATAGGTATCGATCAGCAGAGAATATGTTTCAGAGTGAATATTTTCTATGGCAATTTGAAACCCATAAAAAAACTTAGCCTCAGTGTATTGCACTTCAGAAACAAAGTGCTCGGCCAAGTTTTCGTTTACAATCCCATCGCTGGCTGCAAAGAAGGCAAGAACGTGAGTAATGAAATGCCTTTCTCCGTCATTAAGGGTTCCCCAATCTTTTAGGTCGTGACTTAAATCAATTTCTTCGGCAGTCCAGAAACTAGCTTCAGCCTGTTTATAGAATTTCCAGATATCATGATGTGCAATAGGGAAAAGAACAAATCGATCTTTGTTCTCTTTGAGGATGGGTTCGAGTACTAATTCGCTCATGGCAATATTTTAATGTATTTATTCCATCCCCTTAAGTTTAATCCTCAGGGAATAGTTTGATTATTAGTGGTTTAGATTTTTACTGATTTTTTGAGAGGATACTCTCCCTAAAATACAGTGAGCAAAGATTCAAAACCGCGAATGAATTTCAAAGGAGGGGAACCGTTCAAGCGGTTGTTGAGAAAGTTATCAACAGTTTTAAGAAATGAAAAATTATTCACTGTCATAGACTTAACTGCTCCAATCGAAGTCACGATCTCACAAAAATATTTTTTGGATTTTTTTAGGTTGACAGAAGCTTCAACTTTTACAGGCCTTTTGGGCTGCCAATCAATTTCAGTTCAGTCATTCTTTGTCTTTGGGAAGTGAAAGACCTCCTTCTCAGACTCCTTTTTTGTTGGTGTTTCGGGGGGATCCCTTAAAGACAAGGCAGGTTTAATAGTAATCTTGTTTTAAGCCATGTTTGTTTTTCAAGCTACTTGACTTATATTTGCGTCCCGATTTTAAAAAAACGATCATGTACGCTATTGTAGACATTGCTGGTCAGCAGCTTAAGGTAGCCAAAGACCAATATATTTACGCTCCCAAAATGGAGGGCGAGGCTGGCACTGCCGTAAGTTTCGATAAAGTTCTCTTGGTCGACAATGACGGGGCGGTCCAGGTGGGAGCTCCTTTAGTTAAAGGGGTGAAGGTTTCAGGTAAAATTCTTGAACATGTTAAGGGCGACAAGTTGATTGTCTTTAAAAAGAAAAGACGCAAGGGCTACGCAAAAAAGAATGGTCACCGTCAACAGTTCACTAAAGTACAAATTGAAAGTATTGGATAATCACGCATTTAAAAGATAATAAGCCATGGCACATAAAAAAGGCGAAGGTAAAGTAAAGAACGGCCGCGAATCTGAAAGCAAGAGGTTAGGCATTAAAGTATTTGGCGGGCAAAAGGTTATTGCCGGAAATATTATCGTACGCCAGCGCGGAACTAAACATCATCCAGGTAAGAACGTAGGCATTGGAAAGGATCATACTCTATTTGCATTAACCAATGGTGTGGTTGCTTTTAAGAAGGGAAGGGCTGACAGGTCTTTCGTGTCAGTTATTGCTGAAGCTTAAAATCCATCAAGAAAATTAGAAAAGAGGCTCGGTCGAGCCTCTTTTTTTTGCCACCTATGTTGAGGTATTTTCAACTTCAACCCCTAAGACCTAATCAAATTTGGGTTATTGTAGAAATTGCAAACGATTTCTAAAGACAAAAAATAAACTTCCGAAATTTTGTTTTTGATAATTTAGGCTTAATTTTCGGGTCTATTATTTAACCTAAACCTAAATCTATGAAGAAGTTTTTACTAATGTGCTTCTCATTCGGTTTTGCGATCAGTGTCTGGGCGCAAGATCGGGTAGTTACGGGTAAGGTGTCGTCTCAAGAAGATGGGTCGGCTTTACCTGGTGTGAATGTTGTGTTGAAGGGAACAACAATTGGAACAGTTACCGATACCAACGGTAGCTACAAACTTACTGTACCTTCTTCGGGAGGAACCTTGGTCTTTTCTTTTATTGGCTTGACCACTCAGGAAGTTGCAATTGGTGAGAAATCCGTTATCGACATTTCTTTGAGTGCTGATGTTACCCAACTTAATGAGGTTGTGGTGACTGTTGCCGGTGGTTTGCAACAGAAACAAAGAGATTTGGGGACAGCAAACACGGTAGTTAACACAAGCGTTCTAACCGCAGGCAGGGCAACTAATCTTGCAAATGGTTTGCAAGGAAAAGTTGCTGGTCTACAAATTAATGCAACTAGTAGCGGTGTGAACCCTGATTACAGCATAATTCTAAGAGGAGCTCGTTCAATGACGGGTAATAACCAAGCATTGCTTGTATTGGATGGAGTTATTGTTCCTAATTCAATGTTGAGTAACATTAACCCTAATGACATTGAATCAATAAATATTCAGAATGGAGCTGGAGCGGCTGCAATTTACGGATCGCTTGCCTCAAACGGTGTATTGATCATAACAACAAAAAAAGGGAAAAAGGGCGCTGTTGACATTAATGCCTCGCAAACTGTACAGTATACTCAAGTTGCATTTTTGCC
>DPLR01000513.1 GCA_003541895.1 Cytophagales bacterium
TCGTTTTTGAATAACGGATTTAAATCATAGTTGACAAAGAAATCAATGTCGTTAAATCCAACTTGCATGCGCACTCCGTAACGCAGATTGTTCAAATCAAAATTGTCGTGATGGTGTTCTCTGCTTTTTGAATTGTTATTGTAGTACACTTGCTTGGTGTAGCTATCGAGCAAATACCCAGCGTAAGGCCCCAGTCCAAAACGGAAACCACCTGAGCGATGGCCATCAATCAGACCAGGTTTTCTATGGCTGCCACCAAAATCAATAACAGGTACCACCGAAATGTTAAGATAGGCTGCGGTCAATTTACTTTTACGATAGTCGAAACCGCGCGTGTCGTTTCCGAAAATCACACCTCCATTGCTATCTTTGGTTATTTGTGTTTGTGTGTTGTTGAATTTGAAATTATACCAACTTACACCATACCCCCACTCTAAGAAAAATTTATTAGCCATTTGTGATCGATAGGTTGAGTTTAACCCCACATACCATGATCCCCAATTGTGCACCGTTGCATTTACTTCACCCGGCTGACTTAAATAAGTTCTTCTGTTAATGTGGTTGTTCATGCCAAGGTCAATATTAAAACTGTTGGTCGTTCTGCGCACCCTGTGGTGACGGCTTGGCTCGATTGTCTCTTTCTCTTTAGAAGGATCACTCAACTCTTGTTTGCTTGATGAAAGCTCTTTCGTTGAATCTTTTTTCAAAAATGCGGATGACATTTCTTTTAATGGAGTTGAGTCGCGCATTTGAAGTTTATAGATCATTTCGTCCATCAGTTTTTGAAAGTTGTACTTCTTCATGGTCTCTAGGTCTTTCTTGTCCTTGATGGCAAAAATTATTTTGCTTCCATCGCCCACTTTTATGGTAACTGTATCCACCTGTTGTTGGGCGAACAAAGAATAAGAAATAAATGTGAGCAGATAAATCAATTTTGTTTTCATGTTTTTCTCTTGAATAAATTATTGAACCTTTTGTTTTCCCGAGATAAAACTGTGCGCGAAGAATTCGTCTTTCTTTTCGCGGAGACTGAACACCGGCCCTTCGCCTTGTTTTATTTCGCGAGCCATTTCTAAAACTTTTTTCAACCCTGTGTTTTTTACTTCGCTAGTCGTGGCCACCGTTTCTACCGAAGGTCCTTCCAAAGTGAATTCAAGCTTCATCGGCTTCTGAGGGGTAGATGCTACTTCGGTCTTCGTGGTTGCATTCACAATAATTTTTTCTTCAGGTTTTATTTTTATCTGTTCGGATGGGATGTCGTTGCTTACGATTTGAGTTTCATTTTCCTTTGAATTATTTTTTTCGATCTGCGTTAATTTTTCCTCCACTGGAATTTCTTTCACTTGTTTATAAATTGCTTGATCATGTTTTTGAATCACTTCCCTTTGTTGGGTCGATTGCTTTTCATTTTCAATGGAAGCCGATGACTTTGCTTGAGGCTCAATTTTAGGTTTTGAATTCATAATTTTCTTCTCGGCCAAAGCAGGAGTCTTTTCGGTATCATATTGCGACCAAATTAAAATTGTGAGCAATACACCCATCAATAAAATAGCCGCGGCCAAACGCCAAACTATTATGTTATTTTTTTTTGAAAGACCAGCTTCCACTTTTGCCCATGCATTTTCAGAGGGCGCAAGCGAATGGTCTTCCAATTTATTTTTGAATAACTGATCGATCTTATTCATTGGTTTTTCTGATGGCTTCATTTTCAATTTCTGTTAATCGTTTTTGTAATAGCGCACGTGCCCTGCTCAACTGCGACTTCGATGTGTTTTCATTAATGCCCAACTGCTCGGCTATCTCCTGATGTGTGTAACCGTCAATAGCGTAAAGGTTAAATACCGTGCGATAACCCACAGGCAAATTTTCAACGAGCTTCAATAAATCTTCTGCTTCAAGTTCGTTTTCTAATCGCTGATAATCGGGTTCATATTCGGCTGCTTCAATGTCGGTTTCCAGGTACATGTTTTTGCGCCTGCGTAGGTAGGTGAGCGACTCGTTTACCACTACGCGTCTGATCCATCCTTCAAAACTTCCCTCACCTTTAAATTGCCCGATCCGTTCAAAAATTTTAGTGAATGACATCACCAACACATCCTCCGCTTCCATGCGGTCTTTTACATAGCGACAGCAAAGCGAATACATTTTACCGGCATACAGACGATAAAGGTCATGCTGCGCCTGGCGGTCCTGCCGCAGGCATTTTTCGATCAGATCGGTTTCTTTCGAGCGGTAAATTTGAAATCCCATTGAGACTTTACATCAACGGAGATGCAAAGTTAACAGCTGGGGTTGCATGGGAGTTGAAATATTTTTGAGCCAAGAATGGTGGCTGGTAAGCCGGGTTCTTAATGGCTATATTTATAAAGCAATTAAATAAACTTATGAAAAAAGTATCATGCGCTTCAGCAATGATTTTATTAATAATCACAAATTCTTTCGGTCAACAGGATATCAATTCTTTGAAAGGTTTTAAGTATGCATATGTAAGTGTCTTGACATATGATGGTGGTCGAGTAGATATTTTTGGGATAACAGATTTTATTAAAAAAGAATTGGAAATCAAGGGAATAAAAGTCTTGAATAATGACATTAACGAATGGCCCCAAGAAGCTAAATTAAATAATTGTTTAGTTGGCAATTGGTTCCCTACTCATTCACCTGGTGGGATTCCTAATTCAGCTAATGGAGGCTTTATTGTAAAAAATTGCAAAGGAGAGATTGTTTATCAAAACTCTTCTTTCGCTTCTCATTTCGGTTATTTCTACAATAAAAACGTTCCCTACGCAGTAGAGAAAGCATTCAAAATAATTCGTACAATGAATTATTTTTTTGACCAATCCTTTACACCAAAAATTGATTACCCAGAAGTTGAAAATACAACCGAAACAGAGGAATCAATAAAACAATACTTGTCATCAAATAAGCTTGATCCAATTGAAGGAATTTATAAGTCCTATCAGGACTCACATTTAGGTTATTATAAAGTAGGTATTATTAAGGCAGAGGATAAATTCAAAGTAATAATTATTGAAACAGAACTACCTCAATGGAAAGCAGGTGAAGTAAAAGCATACTGCGAATTCAGTTCGATGAAAGGTATATATTCGACTAAATGGTATAAAAGCAACAAGATGGCTGAAGAGACATTTTCCTCCTTAGAGAATGACGCCATACTTACTGTTGAACTAAAAGATCCAAAAGGAGAAAAATAT
>DPLR01000293.1 GCA_003541895.1 Cytophagales bacterium
CGGTCTCTTCATCGTTCATCGCCATTCTTCCAAAGGTTTCGCGAATGTCGCGCGCAGCAGCAACCGGGTCAGGATTTCCATTCGGACCTTGCGGGTTTACATAGATCAATCCCATCTGCACGGCACCGAGTGGATTTTCCAACTCACGATCACCTGTGTATCGCTTGTCGCCAAGCCATGAAGTTTCAGATCCCCAATAAACATCTTCTTGAGGTTCCCACGTGTCTTCACGTCCACCGCCAAAACCAAACGTCTTGAAGCCCATCGACTCAAGTGCGCAGTTGCCTGCAAGAATCATTAAGTCAGCCCACGAAATTTTCTTTCCGTATTTCTTTTTGATTGGCCACAGTAGCAAACGTGCTTTGTCGAGATTGGCGTTGTCGGGCCAACTGTTGAGAGGAGCGAAGCGTTGTTGCCCTGCACCTGCACCACCACGTCCGTCAGAGATGCGATAGGTGCCTGCGCTGTGCCATGCCATACGAATAAACAACGGACCATAATGACCGTAATCAGCAGGCCACCACTCTTGCGAAGCGGTCATCAATTGATAGATGTCTTTTTTTAGAGCAGCGAGATCTAGTTTTTTAAATTCGGCAGTGTAGTTGAACGACTTATCCATTGGATTGGATAAATCAGAATGCTGACGAAGAATGTTAAGTTTCAATTGGTTGGGCCACCAATCGCGGTTGCCGGTGCCACCGCCAGCGCTTTGCTTGAGCGCACCTCCGTGAAACGGACATTTGCTTTCTCCGTTCATGGTATGCGATGATGTTGCGTTTGTTTTTTCCATTGTTGATTGTATTAAGAATTGTTGATTCGTAGACTAAACTTCAAGTTTACAACACGGTTGTCGATCAATCAAATTGATTGTTTTTATAACAACATAGTTATTGTCTATTCTTTTGTATAGACAATTTTCTATTTTGAAGTGGAATGGAAAAGGATAATCGACAGGAAAAAGATTTTTCTGCAACTAAAACACTATGACTTTTGACAGGGTATCGCTGTGAATGTCTCTTGTATTTCTCTAATGGCCTAATGAATTTCTCACAGTTGTTTAAGAAACAACCTCCATCGTAACCTCTCTCATCTTCTTGAATTTCATCATCATTTCGTTCACAGGCTTCACTCGAAATTTTCGAGACAGCATTTCAAGATTGATCTTTGTCTCGTCATCCTGAATTTTCAAATACAGCGGGCAGCCACCGTTGAATTCAGCACAAAGTTTTTCGATTTGAGAAATTAACTCGGGGCTGACATTTACGCTGTTCAATTTGAGTTGTACGCCTTTCGCACGCTTCACGCCAATCTCGTTCAATAAATCCATGCTTTTGATTTTAAACTCAAGACTCATGTCGCCCCACGATTTGCGCACCACCGTTCCTTCAATGAAGAGAAAGATTCCGGGCATTAAAAACGACTTGTACTTCAGGTAGTCTTCGCTCCACAACGTGAATTCGTATTTGCCGCTGTAATCTTCAATGGCCAGTTTGCCGAAAGGCTTTCCTGTTTTTGTCAAGCGATGTTCAACCGCAGCCACAATTCCTGCCACACGGCAATCTTTTCCTTCCTTGCTGTCGAGGTCATTTAATTCAGTTACCGGAGTGTTGGTGAAACTTTCTAACTCGAATTTGAAATTATCCAACGGGTGGCCTGAGATGTAAACGCCTACCACTTCTTTTTCGAAATGAAGTTTTTCTATTTCACTGAAGGGTTCAATCGGATCAATTTTTGGTTGCGGCATTTGCGTGCCGGTGCTTCCGCCAAACAAACTCGCTTGTGCACTCTCGGTTTCTTGCTGCAGTTTGCTGGCATAGCGGATTACTTTTTCTGTCAATGAAATATCGCCTTCTTTTCCAGCTATGTATTGCCTGCGGTGGTATTGAGAGAAACAATCAAACGCGCCTGAGAGAGCCAGGCATTCAAAAGTTTTTTTGTTGACCGACCGGGCACTTAAACGTTTGGCGAAATCAAAAATGTCTTTGAAGGCACCGTGTGCATCGCGCTCTTCAATGATGGCTTGCACCGCGGCATCGCCTGCGCCTTTGATGGCTCCGAGGCCAAACCGAATTTCGCCTTTGGCATTCACTTCAAAGTAAACGCCCGATTCATTTACGTGCGGGCCGAGCACCTCAATGTTTTGCTTGCGGCACTCTTCAATAAAATAGGTAACGCTCTCTAAGTTATTTTGTGAGTGTGTAAGCACCGCAGCCATGTATTCGGCCGGATAATTTGCTTTGAGGTAAGCCGTTTGATAAGCGACCAGCGAATAGCATGTGGAGTGTGATTTGTTAAACGCATATTGTGCAAAGGCTTCCCAGTCTTTCCAGATTTTTTCAGCGATACGTTCGTCATGCCCGTTGACTTTACAGCCTGCGATGAATTTGTCTTTCATCTTGTTGAGCACTTCAATCTGCTTTTTACCCATGGCCTTACGCAACACATCGGCATCGCCTTTGCTGAAGTTGGCGAGCTTCTGCGACAGCAACATCACTTGCTCTTGATAAACCGTGATGCCATAGGTGTCTTTCAAAAACTCTTCCATCTCAGGAAGGTCATAGCGAATGGGCTCGCGTCCGGTTTTACGTGCAATGAAATTCGGAATGTATTCCATGGGTCCCGGGCGATACAACGCGTTCATGGCAATGAGATCTTCAAACTTGTCGGGCTTCAATCCTTTCAGGTAATTGATCATCCCTTCACTTTCAAACTGAAATGTTCCGATGGTTTCACCGCGTTGGTAAAGCTGATACGTCTTTACATCATCGAGTGGAATTTTGTCGATGTCAATTTCTAGGCCTTGCCGTTTTTTAATATTTCCGAGAGCGGTTTTGATGATGGTCAAAGTAGTGAGACCGAGGAAGTCCATCTTCAGCAAACCTGCACTTTCAACCACACTGTTGTCGAATTGTGTCACCAGCATGTCGGTATCTTTCGCTTTGGCTACTGGCACAAATTTCGTTAAGTCATCGGGCGTGATGATAACGCCACACGCGTGTGTGCCTGTATTACGCAAAGAACCTTCGAGGATCACCGCTTTGCGAAGAACATCTGCGCGTTTGTCCGTTCCTTTTTTAATATCGCTCAGTTCTTTCACTTCTTCGAACGCTTTAGCGAGAGTTGTGCCTGGTCTTTCTGGAACGAGCTTTGCTAAATTATTTGATTCTGCCAGTGGCAACTCCATCACACGGGCGCAATCGCGAATGGACGATTTCGCAGCCATGGTGCCATACGTAATGATTTGCGCTACTTGGTTCTGACCGTATTTATCGATCACATACTTCAATACTTTATCACGGCCTTCATCATCAAAGTCAATATCAATATCGG
>DPLR01000003.1 GCA_003541895.1 Cytophagales bacterium
TTTTGAAAAATGAAAGTCTCGGTTTTAGCCAAAAATACGGTAGAAATTAGCCTGTTTTGGGACTTACTTTATTCAAAACTCAGTAATAAACGAATAGTTCAGTTGTTTATCGAAGGCCAATAAATTGCGGCACTTGTTTTATAAGCAATACCACGCCCTTCGTTCTGCTTATCGGAACTGTACTCAACATGCTGACCGTGATAGAAAAAATCACCAGTGTAACCACGAAAAAGAGGTATGATTTCCTCAATGGTGGGCTTTCTTTAAATATTTCATACCCCGCTCCCAAACTGATTGTTGCAAGCAACATCATTGCCGGCAAAAATTCTTCAACAAATCTTACCGCCGGATAATAATATAGAAGAATTATACTCAACAAAATCAGTGATGAGCCTGCTAAACCAAGCACCAGCCAGTTTTCTGCCGGCAGGCCGTTTCGAACCGCTACATGAATTGTTTCCAAAAGTGTTCCAGAATAAAGCAAACGACCTAAAGGTATTAATATAATCAGAAAAAATGGGGCGGTATACAACAATCCCGTAATCCTTTCATTTGAATAAACAGTTTCGATCGCCCTGAGAAACGGAAACTTTGGCTGTGTACTAAAAGGCTTCAGAAAATAGTTTTGAAAATTTCCATACAAATAATCAGTCGAAAAGACTTTTGTAAATTTATGGTAGTCTAACTGAGCGAGTTGATATCGAAGCCCAAACTCAGATACAGATCCAAACCGTGCATAGTTATACCATCCCAATCCAACCATTAAAATAAAAAGGGGAATAACAATGGCGGAGAGGGTCAAAACTAACTTTTCAGGACGATGCAGCTTATTTTCTTTCCAAACATGAAACAGAACCATAAAGACCAAAAATAGAACCGCCGGCAGAATCGTAATTCGCGTCCCGATGGCAAGCGCCCAGTGCAAACTAGCAAGGGCGATTTTCCACGAACTCGTTGGTGTGGTTCGCATTGCAGAATAGGCCCAATAACATCCTCCAATGAAGAAGAGTTGACTTCCTACTATTGCCGCCTCATAAATTGATGATAAATTCAACATCCGGGCTACAGGTCCTGATATACCAATTGCCAGCAATGCAACACCAACCATCCAAGCAGGAAGAGCACGATTGAATTTCTCCCAACAGCATCGTACCAACAAGAAGGAATAAAGGAACAATCCATAAAGAAACGCAAAAAACACATACTGATCGCCGAGAACTTGCAGTTGTTGATTACTAAATATTATCAACAACAACGATGGAACTGGCCCCCAATAAAGGTAAAACCTGCCATTATACAAAGAGACGTCCATCGTAAAAGTTCTTCGAATTGAATAACGGGCGCTCCAATCATACGGATCATTCAATGCTAAAAGCGCAGCAGGAGGCTTTTCATTCAAATAAAGTTGGCGACTCTTAAAAGCGATGGCTAACTGGCTATAGTTATTTGAGGGGGGACTTGAATTTACGAAAGGCAAAAAAGACCAAACATAAACTGCACTGACTATAATAATTGCAAGAAATGAAAATATATTAAGCTGCATTGAATAATCTATGGCGCAGAGTTTTTCAAATGTGTTCTTAATAAGCACGGCTATGTTCGCCAATGTATTTCGAAAGACAACACCAAGGACATTTATTAAAACAAGGACAACCCCGACTTCCAATAGTAGTATTCTCCCTCTTCCCCAACCAGAATCATTATCCAGCCCAAATTGTTCAGCAAAGACAGCCAATCCTAAAAGAACCACTCCTATAATTCCAATGACATATTTTCCATGTTTCATCCATCATTCTCCCAAAGAGTTTTTATTTTACCCCAAAGATTAAAGGAAGCAAAGAACACCCCTTAATACGTTATGGCTTTCTCAAATTCAAAAAAGTGACACCTTTTACGGTATCACTTTTTGAATTAATTCAAGGGATTATCTGAGTTTATGGATTCAAATCCCAAATTCGGGCATTGGTAATTTCGCAACGGGTTCCAAAATCACGATTTGTCCTCGATATAATACCATAGCCAAATATGCCTTTAAGAGTTTTTTCTTGTGCGAGCGTGTATTCACCAATAAATTCATTATCGACATAGACATAAGCATGATTATCATGCACGACAAGGCTAAGATCTGCTTCCGCCGGATTACCAAAACTCAAAAGTCCGGTACCGCGGGTTTTTCCTAATTCGCTGTAAAACCGTGGCGTAGACGAAGAAAAGTATATGCGTGATTTATCAAGAAAGACAGCATAATCGCTGGTATCTTCCTGCTGGGCAAAAAGAATTCCGCAACCAGAAATTTCCGGAATAGTGACAGCGGTTTCCCATTTTACATGACCTGAAAACACAAAGGATTCAAGTACAAGGTCGGTCTTATAAGGCCGATAAATACCAACCGACGAAGTAAATGTTTCATTGAAATCTTCCAACTCAATATATTTACCATCTGTGTTTGGTATCAGTCCTTCGTCTGCGAATTTCTGAACTTGAGCAAAAATATCATCATATTTTTGCGTAGCTGCCACATTTGGCGTTTCTGTAGGCAGCGGCAAGGGAGTATAGGTCGGCAAAGGCGTATTCGTTGCAACAGGCGTATTGGTCGGCACAGGTGTTGCAGTTGCATCCAATGCTCCTACACCACATGCCGAGACAAACAAGATGGCAGGCAAGATAAACAAGGCTTTTGTAAGTGTATTATTGCGCTTCATGAGTTTGTTCTTTTCAATATGTAATAGCACCATAAACAACTTGAGCTTTAGTAAATCTAAAATGTAT
>DPLR01000298.1 GCA_003541895.1 Cytophagales bacterium
GAGCCATTGCTCCTTTTGATGCCTATGTACGATCAAATATTTTATTGGCCAGTGAGTATCCTCACATTTTGCAGCAACTTAAAAATTCACAAACGCAAACTGCCGAATCTTTTCAGAAAATGATCAGCCGGTTCAGAAAGAAAAAACAAGAATGGTTTTACACGATCACACGTTATCCTGATTTAATGCATAAGCTCGCAACTTTGCCGTCAAAACAAACGGAAGAAGATATTTATAAGCTTTTGCCACATCAAGATCCTGATCTGAAAGAAGCAGCCTGGCGATTGTATAAATCGGAAAAGAAAAATTTAATCAAGCTCGACAACGTCCGAATAAGCGCAAACAAAGAATTTGAAAAATCAATTTCACATTTGAATGGGCGTGCACGTGAAGCGTTTAATCAATTGCAAACAAAGCCCGATGTGCTAACACTGCTTACAAACAACATCGAACTAACAGCGCGGTTGGGCGAGCACTATAAAAACAATCCAAGTGAAGTGACCAATCAACTCGCATCACTGCACGACAAGTTAGAGCTACAGAATGAGCGCGATGCCGCTGCTTTCAAAAAGCAGCTGGAAAGTGATCCGAAAGCGATGCAAGAATTACGTCAGGCATCCAATGCGTATGGAGCAAATTCGTATTACAACAATCCATACTACTATCCATATTCGTATTGGTTCGGTTATCCTTATTGGTACTCCTATCCCATGTGGTACCCTGGCATGTTTTGGTATTCTCCTGGATTTTATTTTGGTGTGGGTGGGTTATACGGACTGCCCTCGTACGGATTTACATTCTGGTTTTATAACGGAGGCTACTACACACGCTACCCGAACTTGTATCGTCAATTTGGTGTGTACTACCAGAACAATATCACCCGTGTGAGTACAACCGTTACAACTGCTAATCGCGGATTTATGAATGTAGCTACTTCTTATTATCGACCTAACAGTAGAATCGGTACATCCTCACCTTTTTCTTACAACAGACCATCGAGTGCAATGCACACAAACCATATTACCCCCATTGGTCGCACTAACATGAACACCTACCACACACCGTCCTGGGGTCGGGGCAGTTCTTTCGGTGGCGCAGTAGGTGGAGGCTTTCATGGCGGTTTTCATGGTGGTCGACATTAATTTGTAAGTGAAAGAATCAAAATCATAGAGAAAGGAGCTATTGTTGTTTAATCTCTCTTCGTGCGCTTTTTTCCTAGAGTATTAGCTTCATGCAATTTTAAATTCGAACTGCAAAGATTTACATCAAACATGATTAGGTTTGTTGTACAAATTCATTCGAAAGTCATGAGGATTCTTTTTTTCATAAACTGCTTACTCGTTCTCGCGCATCCAGTTTTTTCGCAATTGAAACGTGGGCAAGTTGATCCCAAAAAAGTGCCACTGCCCTCTCAACATTATTCGAACGAATTTACTTTCGATTCTCCGACAAGACCTGAGGTATGGAAAAAAGAAACAAAGGGAATGAATGTTTCTTTTGCCTCCACGAATGAATTGTATTTACGAAGTGAAATACCCGTATCTACTCCCTCACTTTCGTGGGAAGACATAGGCTGGCAGGGCGAACGGTTAAATTCACAAATTGTAGTTTGGTCTCCCGACACTGTGAACCAAATTCGATTCTCCGTATCCGATCTTACCGATGGTTCTGGGCATACTATCACAAACGACAACATCACAGTGAATCTTATTCATTATGTCCTTTCAAATTTTCCTTATGGTGCTACTCAAACTTCCTGCGATGCCAGTGCAACAGACACGGCTTATCTTATGCCCGACCGATTTGAAACGCTCAACCGTTTTGATTTGCCCGGGCGCACAACACGACCTATTTGGATGTCGGTGAATATTCCGCGAGGGATTTATCCATCCACTTATCAAGGCACCATCAAAGTCTCATCAAACAAAGAAGAAAAAGTGTTGTCTGTTAAAATTAAAGTACAAAGCCAAACATTGCCTTCGCCCCACGATTGGAAATTCAGACTCGACCTTTGGCAGAACCCTTCGTCCGTGGCAGAATATTTTCAAGTAGAACCCTGGTCGGCAGAACACATTGCTTTTCTTCGAAAACACCTAAAACTTTATGCCGATGCAGGTGGAACATATATTACAACCTATGCTGTACACTCACCGTGGGCGGATAATTCTTATCACCTCGAGGGTGGTATGATTGAATGGATTAAAAAATCAAATGGTGAATGGAAGTTTGACTACAGCATCTTTGATCAGTATGTAACTCTTTCGATGGAGACGGGCATAGATCGGGCCATCACCATTTATACCCCTGTGCCTTGGGGATACCGGTTTAGAATCAAAGAAGAAGTAACGGGTAATAATATTTACGAAGTATGGCCACCAGAATCCAACGAGTTCAATGCTAACTGGAAAATATTTCTTGATGACCTACGGAAACATTTAGAACAAAAAGGTTGGTTTAAGAAAACGTATCTGGGCATTAATGAAAATCCACTGGCAGTAACTCTTGCAACAATTAAAGTCATCAAAACGCATTCAAAAGATTGGAAGATTACCTATGCAGGCGATTGGCATGCCGAGCTCACAGACCTGATTGACGACTACTCTCCTATCATTGGCAAAGAACCCAATCTTAATGAACTAAAAGCCAGAAAGGAAAAAGGCATGACCACTACGTATTACGTTTGTTGTACACCACCACGGCCAAATAATTTTCTATTCTCCCCTCCCGCTGAAGGAAGATATATCAGTTGGTATTCGGCTGCTTATGGTTACAATGGGTTTCTGCGATGGGCTTATGACGCCTGGCCTGAAGATCCTTTGCGAGATGCACGACATACATTTTGGCCAGCCGGTGATTGCTTCTTGGTTTATCCTGGCGGCAACAGCAGTATTCGTTTTGAAAAATTGAGAGAAGGAATTATTGACTTCGAAAAAATCAGAATATTGAAAGAGCTTGCAAGCAAATCTTCAAACAAAAATCATAAAGCACTTATCAAAACTCTTGACGATCATTTGTCTCTGTTCATCGACAGTCCTGATTATAACAAAAGAAACTTCACCACGGAAAAAATCGATCGGTTGGTTAATGACGGGGGAAAAATATTGAATAAACTATCCGATGAGCTTACCCATTGATTTCTTCAATGTTCTTCGAAGAGCTTTATTATATTGTTGAAGGCACTCAAAATCTCAGCCAGGATGAAACGAGCCGTTTGAGCCAATCCCATCATCAATTGGAGAAGACAAACTTGCAATCTTTTTGGTGCCTATCGCAAATTCAAGAACTCAAAATTAAAAACTGATCAAGAAAAAAGCGGATAACTCAAAAAACTCTGAATTATCCGCTCTAGTACCCAAGGCCGGAATCGAACCGGCACACCTTTCGGTACACGATTTTGAGTCGTGCGCGTCTACCAGTTCCGCCACTTAGGCAATTTCAAAACTGGGCTGCAAATATGCTTAAAGTTTACGATCGCACAAAATTCGTTTCAATAGAAAAAATAATTTTTCATTTTTAAGCACCCTTTGCGTAGCTGAAATTAAAAAAAGAGGTTGATCGCAACCTCTTTTTTTTGGATTTACCTGACGGTTATTCTTTTACCACCTTAATCGCTTTGACAAAATTTCCAATGTTCACTCTGAGGAAATATAAACCTCCAGGAATGTGATCGGTTGCTACAATGTATTCATCTTCATTGCGAATTGCCTTACCGAGCGGAATCACTCTTCCTGTAATATCCATCATTTGTAACGTCACTTCCTCATTGTTTGGATTAGTAACTTTTACAGACAATGTTGATTGGAATGGATTTGGATAAGTATCAACTTCATACATATCGAAAGATCCATTGGCAGGGTCGGTCACTCTTGCGTTTGCTATGGGCGCTGCACAACCAGTCTTTGGACAAGAACCAAGGAAGTCTCCATGAGAAAGGTGATCATTCACTGCCGATTGATCAACGCACAAAGTCACACAAGGATTTTTTGCAGACCCTGTTTGATGGCAGATCGTGACTTTTACAACAGAGGAGTTACCGCCAAAGCAACGATCATCTTCTGCATCGATGCGTCCATTTTGATTGCCTCCGGTCAAATAACTCGAGGTATAAGTACAGCCGTTTGCGTCAGTTACCGTCACAGTGAATCCTGCATCTGTCATTAGCATTACGTTTACGGATAAAGAGCCGTTGTAAATGCCACTAATGGTAGAAACTGGTATCGAGCCATAACATCCTGAAGTCAATCCAGGGGATATGGATGTGCAACTTGAAGGCCCTGTATTTCCAACGGTAGATCCGTTCGATGTCCAGAATTCATCTCCTGAACTTGTCATCGAATTAAATATCAACCCACGATTCATTGTAATCTGAACAGTGTATGGAGCTGTACCGCCAGAAGGCGTTGCCGTAATTGTGGCTGATTGATCTGATGAATACCCATAATACAGCCAAGCATTATTTGTTGTAAATGATGCGGTTAATGGTGTTGGTTCAGTAATTGTACCTGTGGTTGTTGATGTACATCCATCAGCATCGGTAACGGTATATGAATATGAGCCAGCAGCATGATTAAAAGTTCCTGTTCCTGAGTAAGGAGCAGTGCCACCTGTTGCGTTTACTGTTACTACTGATGTTCCACCGTAGCAAAGTATTGGTGTTGCCGAAGAGGATGCTACCAGAGCACTAGCCCTTGTAACATAAAACGATGTGCTCAATTGATTGCCAGAAGCGTCAGTGGCAGTATAGGTCACTGTAATTGTTTGTCCATTATCAACAGATACACCAGAAGAGTAATTACTTGTGAAAGATGTTACCGAACAATTATCGGAAGCTTTGGGTGACACCCAAGTTGCGTTTGCTGTACAAGCGCTGAGCGTAATGTTTGCAGGCATTCCGGAAATAACCGGGTTGGTATTATCATTCACTGTTACGGTAAACGAAGCCGTCTGTACATTGCCACTAGCATCCTTCGCTGTATAAGTCACAGTTGTAGTACCGACCGGAAAAGGATTGCCACTCGCGTGATCACTGGTGAAAGAAGACACGCTGCAATTATCTGAAGCAGATGGCTCAGTCCACGTTGCTACTTGTGTACATGTTAGTGGGTTCGCATCGTTGCTGTTGATAATAATGTTGGAAGGAACTCCGCTGATGGTTGGTTTGGTATTGTCATTCACAGTGACTGTAAACGAAGCCGTCTGCAAATTGCCACTCGCATCCTTAGCTATGTAAGTCACAGTCGTAGTGCCGACTGGGAACGCATCTCCACTCGCGTGATCGCTCGTGAAAGAAGACACGCTGCAATTGTCTGAAGCAGATGGTTCTGTCCACGTTGCTACTTGGGTACAAGTTAGTGGGTTCGCATCATTGCTGTTGATAATAATGTTGGCAGGGACTCCGCTAATGGTTGGTCTGGTATTGTCATTCACTGTCACTGTAAAGAAAGCAGTCTGCATATTGCCGCTCGCATCCCTAGCTACGTAAGTCACAGTTGTAGTGCCGACTGGGAAGGCATCTCCACTCGCGTGATCGCTCGTGAAAGAAGACACGCTGCAATTGTCTG
>DPLR01000608.1 GCA_003541895.1 Cytophagales bacterium
GCGCGAGCAATTCATTACAGAATTAGTGTTGCATGAGATGGGACATACGATGGGATTGAATCATAACATGAAGTCTAGCCATATGTTAAGTCCAGCTGAATTGAAAGATAAATCGATTACTAGAAAATATGGCGTGATCGGATCAGTTATGGATTATTCACAGGTAAATTTCAGTAGTGACAAATCTCAACAGGGCGATTACTACACAACCAAAACTGGCCCCTACGATCATTGGGCCATCGAATTTGGCTATACACCTTTCCCTCCTGAAAAAGAAAAAGAAGGCTTGGCAAAAATTTTATCGCGAAGCACAGACCCCAAATTAATTTTTGGTAACGATGCTGACATCACTTATCCGGGAAGTGGTGTTGATCCACGCGTGATGGTGTGGGATATGAGCAGCGACATGGTAACCTATGCGGAAGACCGATTCAAAACGGTGAACAAAGCCATGGATAAATTGAAAGACCGTTTTGTAAAACAAGGTCAATCGTATGAAGATTTGCGTAACCGATATTTTGCGCTGGTAAATCAGCGTTTTTCTATGGCACGCGGTGTTGGGAATTATATTGGCGGCATCTATGTAGATCGTAGTTTCCCAGAGCAGCAATCGGGCAACAAACCATTGACACCGGTTCCGGCAGCTTATCAAAAAAGTGCCATGAAGGTTTTGTCGACCTATGTGTTTTCACCTAAGGCTTTTGAAGCCGATGCGCAGATGTTCCCTTACTTGCAACGCCAACGCAGAGGGTTTAATTTCTTTGGCAACCCTGAAGACCCAAAGATTTTAAGGAATGTTTCTTCTTTGCAGAAGATGGTTCTTTATTTCATTCTGCATCCGGTAACATTGTCGCGTGCAACTACCACAACCTTGTATGGAAACACATATACAGCCGCGGATATTACAAGCGATTTGGTGAAAGCCAGTTTTAGCGAAGATATTGCAACAAGTGTAAACACGTATCGTCAGAATTTGCAAACGGATCTTGTGCAAATGTTGATTGACGTTACCAATGATGCTAACAAGCAGTACGATCCTTCCGCAAGAGCGGCTGCCTATTATAGTTTAACAAGCATCAAGTCAATGTTGGTTGGTGCAACCGCAGGCGACACACAAACGAAAGCACACCGTAGTAATTTAAAATACATGATTGACAAGGGTTTGTCAACTTCGCGGTAATATTTTTAAAACAATTTTAAACCCTCAGGGAAGAAATTTCTTGAGGGTTTTTTGTCAATCAGATTTTGAATGCCCACTTCAGAAAATAAGGCATGGCTTCTCCCCACGTTTTTTGATTATGCTCACCACCGTTAATCTCATGGTATTGAATATCCAGAAAGGGACGATAGCCTTTTCGGGTTAACCCGGCAATCAGGTCAAGCGTATCGTCTATCGAATCTATGATTCCATTTTTATTTCTGTCGCTCGTTTCATCATTCGTTCCGGTTTGAAACCAAAATTTCAATCCGGGTCTGATTTTCCCCTTACGCACTTGTTGGTGCAGAATGCGATCGCGGGCATCCGAATAAAAAATACTCTCGGCATCGCGCTTGCGCCACCAAAACGATCCGCTGAAAGCTCCTACCTTTTTAAAATAATCTGAATGATTCCAAGCAATGTCAAAGGCTGAAAGTCCACCTAGCGAAAACCCGGCAATGGCATGATCGTTTGGGTTTTTTGAAATCGAATATTGATAATGTAAATAAGCGATTAACTCGGTCATCAAAAATTTTGAATAATCTTTAGCCCGGTTGCCCCGCTTTTTGTAATCGTGTTTGGCAGCTACACCATATTCCTGCATCCGGTCGCCCGCATGTATGCCCACCACAATTAGCTCACGAATCTCCTTTTCTGCTGTGAGTTTCTCAAGGGTTGCTTTCAAACCAATGGCTGTAGCATCTTGGCCATCATTTAAAACAAGCAACGGATACTCCTTCTTCCCTTTTTCGTAATGCGGAGGCAGATAGATGTCAACAATAGTGTCGCGGCCGAGCAGTTTTGAATGGATGTCGGTCAACGTTACAACTTGGTAGTGGGGATTTACAGTCAAAGACAAGAAATAAATTTTAGTGGTTTATATTTTTTGATCTTCTTTCTTCCGATTTTGAAGAAGGAATTTCAACCCAAAATTAAAAGTTTAATTGAATCAGCATGCCCCACGAACACTACCACCGATGGTATTCACCTAGTTTAAGTCGCAATATTGATGTTTTGGCTTTTGGTACGCGAGGCTACCCTGTGATTTTATTTCCCACATCAATGGGCCATTACTATGAAAACAAAGATTTTAAATTAATCGATAGCGTCTCTTGGTTTTTGGATGAGGGGCTGATTAAAATATATTGTCCCGATGGAATTGATGAAGAGAGTTGGTATAACAAAAATATTCATCCCGCTGATCGGGTGAAAAATCATATATGGTATGATTTGATGTTAGTTAGTGAACTTGTTCCCTTGGTGCAGCGCGAAACGGGAGTGGGGCGAGTAGCTACAGCTGGCTGCAGCTTCGGTGGATACCATGCCACCAATTTTGCTTTCAAACATCCAGAAGTAGTGAAGTATGTCTTTAACATGGGTGCTGCATTCGACATTAGAGATCAGCTGGATGGCTATTACGATGACAATGTGTATTTCAATAACCCAATGGATTTTATCCCGAGTGCAGAGAGTCATTTCTTCAACGATATGTTTGTTGTGCTCGGCACGGGCACGCAAGACATGTGCTGGGATGCCAACGAAAAAATGGCTGGCATTTTTCGCGACAAAGGAATAAATCATTGGCTTGATGTACGGCAAAATGCTCCACACGATTGGCCCGCATGGCGCGAAATGTTTCCACACTATTTATCATTGATTAAATAATTTTTGAAAACAAACCCGATTTGACATATGAAAAAGATTGGAATTCTACATGGCATGGAACGCAGTTTCCCCGAAGCCTTCGTTGAGCGAATCAATAGCATGGGCTTGAAAGATATTTCGGCCGAGCCTGTGATGGTTG
>DPLR01000163.1:0-183 GCA_003541895.1 Cytophagales bacterium
ATCACGCGTGTAAAAGAGCAGCAAAATAAAAGACCTCATAGCACAATCTTAAACGGTGCAAGTTCTCACCACCAAAAGTTCCCGTATCAAACTTTGATCACCATTCTGCATACCAATTATTTACACAAGTGTTATCTTATTACGTCCCTACGGGACTGGTCATTAAACTTAACTTTTTTGATC
>DPLR01000163.1:419-4656 GCA_003541895.1 Cytophagales bacterium
GTCATTAAACTTAACTTTTTTGATCAACTTTATTTTGTCCCTACGGGACTAAAGAGACCCGCCACTTTATAAAAAATCAGTAAAATTAATTAGTCATTCGTGCTCCAATGGAGGAATATGCATTAAGTCCTGTAGTAGAAATATCATGGGTGTAAACATCACATTCCAATGGGAGAATCTGAATCAAGTCCCGTAGGGACAAAATACTGTAAAGAATCCCTTAGCAAACCTCAAGAAGTCCTATAGGGACGAAATATCATTGTGTCAAGGCAGCAAAGAGATTCGTAACGCATTCTCCAACAGTGTGATTTGCATGTTTTACATCGTGAGTTGGTTCTCTGATCACGATATCATTTTGAGATTTTTCAAACCAACAAAAAAGCCCCTCCCGGGGCTCGCAGAATTCATTCTCAACTAAAACTTAAAATTACAATCTCCTCACTTGCTGGGCAGGGTTGCCCGCAACAATGGTACCTGCCTCCACATCTTTCATCACCACTGCCCTTGCTCCTACCACTGCTCGGTCGTTCACTGTTACACCGGGTCCGATAAAAGCATCCGCAGCGATCCACACATTGTTGCCGATGGTAAAACCTGTACGCAACAATTTAAAGTCTGGAGAACGAAAATCATGCGTGCCGCCACATAGATGACTGTATTGCGAGATCATGGTATTGTTCCCGATTTTACTATACCCGAGGTTGTACACTTTCACATCCCATGAAATAGTAGTGTTGTCACCAACCTCGAGCAACCAAGGAAACATGATTCGTGCTGATGGATAAATTTTGATACCAGTCCCAATTTTTGCTCCGAAAATTCTAAGTAGCCAATTGCGCCACCCATAAAACAACCGTGGTGAAAAGTTGAAAAAAATTGGCGCCACCACTCCCCAGATGACCCTGAGAACATTTTCTTTCAATGTATAATTTTCACCAAATGCCATTCAAATATCTTAGTTAGAATTACCATTTTTTTTTACTTTGGAATTAAAATGGTGGGTATATCTTATTGCCTCCGCTAAATTCAAATGTAGGCCATCGGTGGTAGTATACGAAGTTGTATCTTGATCAATATAGGTGACTACGGAGGAGGGAAAGTTCCTATGGATTTCATCCCGCAGCAATTTTGATTGTGGAAGATTAACTAACTCCGAATTTATTGGCATCTCAAAAAACCAAACCCTCGATCCTCTTGACCTCAAATAAGAAACGTATTCCAAAACCAAAGTCATCTGCTGCTTCATCAAGAGGCTATCAGGTTTCATTGAATAACTTTCGATCTGATTGGCGAGCATAAGGTCAAAGGCTTCCTTGCTGTTAGCTGATTCATTTGTGCGCATGGCTGGATTTGAATCAAATATTTTTCTATTCAGTACCGATTCAATTTTGCACCTTATACAAAGGGAAGCAATCTTTCTTCGGACCGCATCCGAATGATCGATATAGAGTGGTATGGGTTGCTTGTCTGCCCTCAAAGACAAAAAATACTTTCGCATAATGTAGGGAACAAAAGAGTATATGGAGTTAGTAAACTCTTTGCGCTCTTCGATCAAAACTGTATTCATCTCAATAAAAACATTCTTTGGCGCCTTATCCTTCCGTTTAATGATACTCAATCCGTTAAATGGGCCCGTTCCCCCAAACGATAAATTATAAAATGATGGGAGGCTATCCTTTACCAACAGGGCTGCAAGAGACGAGCCAACAATCACATGGCTGAAGGTATCGCTCTCGTCATAAATAAATTTTTGCGCTTTAATCATATTGGCCTGCCAAAAATGCTGTGATGATGATAGTGTTGGTCTTGATGATATATAAATCGAATAGCCTGCAAACAAGAACAAGAAAACAAAAATTGATTTTTTGATCATGCTAGAATTGAAAATATATGAAGCTGCCAGCCTCTCCGCTATTAGTTAATATAAAGAACAACATGATTCCATAGGCAAGGAATTCAACTCTTTTAAAAATGTAGTAATGCTTTGACTTAGAGAAAAGATAAAGCGCATGATAGCAAAACACCGGAAGAGAATAGTAAAATATATTCATACACAACATGCTCTCCTTCAAATTACTTGACATCGACCAATTATTGACCAACGATTTCATATACATAATGACATGCGAAAAATCTGTCAACTTAAAAAGCAACCAAGCTAATGTAACAAATGCAAATACAATGATCCTCTTGAGAAAGATAATAAAGAAATTATGTTTCAATTTAAAAAAATCAGCCAGCAACCGCTCTGCTGCTAATGCAAAACCATGAAAGCCGCCCCACACAGCATAACTCCAAGATGCACCGTGCCACAATCCGCCAAGAAGCATCGTTACCATCAAATGTATATAGGTACGCACCTTGCCTTTTTTGTTTCCACCAAGCGGGATATACAAATACTCCATCAGGTAAGATGAAAGTGAAATGTGCCACCGCTTCCAAAATTCTTTGAATGAAGATGATATGTACGGAAAGTTAAAATTGCTCATGAGATTATACCCAAACAATTTTGCGAGACCAATAGCAATCAAAGAGTAACCAGCAAAGTCAGCGAAGATCTGGCATGAGTACCCAATCAGCATCATGATCAATTTGCTTGAGGGCGCGCTTAAGAAGTAAGGATATTCAATCCAAAAAGTAAAATCCTTCAAGTTATCCGCAACCACCATTTTTAGAAAGTATCCTGTCACCAGTGTTCGAAAGGCAGACTGCCAATCAATGTCAGTGAATGTTTTACTTTTTATTTGTGGAAGGAAATCATGTGCTTTAACAATAGGGCCGGCTATCAAGTGCGGAAAAAAGGAAATGAAACAATAGATATTTTTAGCATGCTCGAATAATGATGTAGAAACATATTTCTTTCGATCGAAATACTTTTCAGAATAAACATCAATAACCAAACTGATACCCTCAAATGTAAAAAATGATATTCCGATCGGAAGTGGAATCATCAGTAAAAAATGCCCCACAGAACTTGTGCTGCCAAAAAAAGTCCTTGAAAATAAGGGGCTGTATTTAAAAAAAGTAAGAACCGCCAGTTCCACAGCTACTCCCAATATCGCAATTGCCTTTTTATTGAATCTGGTTCCGTACGTGATGTAGTAACTTGTTAGGATATTGACAGCCGGAGAAAAAATCAACAATAAAAGTAAGATAGGCTCATTGTAAGCGTAAAAAATAAAACTACTTACGACAAGTATATAAACCTGAAAATATTTAAACCATGGTAGGTAATATAACCCGAAAGTGACTACAAGTAATAAAATAAAAATGAAGCTAGTGAAGAGCATTATTCTTGTCTGTTCATTTTATTATACATGGACATTAATTTATTGCCAATTGCCGGAACAGAATAATATCTCTCAATGAAATCATAATTCTTTTTCGAAAGACTCTGATCGTAGATTTTGTCTTTTAAATTGTTAAGTTGAACTGCAATATCTTCCTCCTTCGGCTCCATGCGATATCCAAGCGACTTCTCAAATACTTCAGGGAAATTGCACCCAGCGGAGATCAATGGAATGGCACCATAGCTCATCGCTTCCACCACACTGGTAGGAAAACCTTCACTAAAGGATGGCAGCACATAGTAATTACTTTCTTGCAATAGTTTCACTTTATCCTCTCCATATACAGCCCCTACGTACTCAATATTTTCATTCAGAAAGGGTCTTATCTTTATCAACTCTCCCTCATCTGGGCCTGCAATGAAAAGCTTTGCCGATGTCCCTTTCATCACGCGAGACCATGCTTGCACCAATGGCACAATCCCTTTTTTGAAATGCAGTCGTGCCATAAACAAAAATTGCAGCGTATTTTGCTTTGGTTTGTAGACTGGCATCTTCACTCCATTCTCAACAAGTTCTACCTTTCTCCTTAAGAGACGCTCCAAATTCTCCTTCTCTCTTGTACTAACAGCACGAACAGCATCTGCCAAACGAAAATACCTTTTCTCGAAAAGATGATAATAGATTATCTTTTTCAACCGATGATTAGCGAGGCTCCACGGCTCCAACATTCCGTGAGGTGTATATATCCAATTAAAACCTCGTCTCTTCATTTGATACGCCACTCTTGTTGGCTTCTTCCAGCAGCCGTGTGATACAACAATTGTTTCCTTTTCTTTGAAGCCTAGCGTATTCAATTCTTCTACCCATTCTGCGACTGGCCTTCCCTCAATCCAAATGATTGGCACAGTTAGAGCAGGAGCATCCGGCTGTCTCTGATCACAAACTAC
>DPLR01000192.1 GCA_003541895.1 Cytophagales bacterium
ATTTATTTGGTTAAATAAGTCAACCCTTAACACACTTCAAAAGTTTTTCGGATCAACCAAAGCTTTCGCGTCTTTACGGTAATCAGGATCTTTTGGTGATCTCGTAATCTGTTTAAGGTTTCCAATGATTAATTCAAATCGTGTGTGGCCTGCCTCAATATCCTCTTTCACTTTCTCATCTTTTTGCCATTGATGATGATAAATTCCCCACTTGTTATTACCACCCCAATTTTCAGGGGCGGGATAAATAGTGCTACCCACTTGACTGTGGACCTGTTCGCCATTGATCCAAAATTCAAGTAGCCCTTTGGCATCGCGCGCATGAACCACATGAAGGATAATATCAATTCGATCACCCGGATTAGGTCTAACATTAACCATTTTTCTGAACCGAGGATTTAAACAATTATTGATCACTTGAATCTCACCTCCAAGCGAGCCTTCTAACTGATCAGGATAAGTTAGTTCAAGTTGGTAGGCAGGATAAGGGTGAGAACTGGCGGCATGATTTTGAAAAATGGAAATGGGGGTAACCGCACGAACATACTCTTTTGGAAAATAATAAGACCAGCCCGCCCATTGTTCAGTGCCTTCAGGTAAGTTAATGTTCCAAGGCCATTCGGTAAATTCTGAACGGTAATGATACTGATGATCTGCGTTAATTTTCTTATCCACTGGAGTTTTTGAATCTACAATGAAGTGCAGTTTGCCATCAATAATTTTCATGGAGAACGGATCGTACTCAACATTGCTGCGCAAAGCCCCGTTGGCAAATTTTTTCCCATCAGGCAAACCTTCTTCAGGCAATGCAATATTTTTCCAATCAATAAAAAGCGTTTTTGAAGATGATGAACAAAAACAGAGGATATGTGATAGTAAAACTATACTGATTAATTTAACAATAGACTTCATTGATCATTTTATTTTAAAATAAACTAAAAACATTGGGCAAAGATCTGATGTTTATGCCCTGCCGCGCTACGATTAGTCATTTTTTTATAAAAAGAATGGGTTCAAATTACAACCATCATTTGTTAGTGCGTGTCTAACTATTTATGAAAGTAAAATTATTTTTATTCTTCTTTTTGGTAGTCAACCTTTTTCAATGCGACTATAAGGATATTCAACCCAAATGCTACCACGGCACAGTGATCATGTCAAGTTGTTGCACGGGATCAACCTTTATTTCATTGGATTCGTCAATACCTATAGGCAAACAAATGAAGTGGGGTGAAAAGGAATATGCCAACGTGATTCAAGTTCCTAATTATCTGAATGTAACTGGTGATATTTATTTGACTCTCCGCCCGTTCGATCGAGATAAAGATCAATCACTTTTTCCTCCGATTCAATGCTACTGCTTTGTAGTTGTTGGCATGGACGTTCCGATTTATGTGGCAACGTCATATTCTTCTCAACCGTGCAACAATTCAACTTACTTTTAAGAGAAAATTTTGAGTATAAAAAAAGGCACTTGTTCAGTGCCTTTTTAGTTTTTTTATTTCCGTGGAATCTTGTTGTCTCGGTTAGCTGCTTGCCATGCAAACGAAGCAGTGATCACAGCGTTTTGTTTCAAATCATCTTCAATGGCCTTGTCATAAACATCCATGCTCGTATGGTGCGTACGGTTTCCGTATTCGATGGGGTCTTGAATGAATTGAAATCCGGGTAACCCAATTTCATCAAACGAAAGATGATCAGTGCCTCCTGTATTTTCCAATGTGATAGTAGATGCTCCCATTTTATGGAATGGTTTAAACCATGATCGGAAAATTGGGCCTGCCGATTCGTTTCCTTGTAAATAAATTCCTCTGTATTTACCTGTGCCATTGTCCATATTAAAATAGACGGAGAATTTTTCGGCTGCAGGTTTGAGCTTAATAGAATCGTAAGGTCTTGTTTTATCAAGGCGCTCACCGAAAGTTCTCTTCACATAATTTCTCGAGCCAATCAATCCTTGCTCTTCACCACCCCACAGACCAATTCGAATCGTTCTGCGTGGGCTGGTACCGAGCGATTTTATAATGCGCATGGCTTCCATCATTACGGCAGAGCCTGCTGCATTGTCAGTAGCTCCTGTTCCGGCATGCCATGAATCTAAGTGCGCTCCAATCATTACTACTTCATCTTTTAAATCAGTACCGGGGATTTCTGCAATCACATTAAATCCATTGGAGGCAGGTGTGAATTCAGTCTCCAAAGTCATTTCCATTTTTATAGCCACGCCTTTTTGAATGAGTCGCACCAAGCGGTTGTACTGCTCATCGGCCACAACGATTTGAGGTAAAACTTTCGCCTCTGGCGACTGTGCCCTGATTCGTTTTGTAAATGGAACTTCGGGAGGAGATGGAACTGTAACGGCACTCACCATAATGGTACCATCTTCTAAACGCGAAGCTGGGCTTGCTTCTAGAATAGCAAGTGCACCTTCTTTTTCGCAGAGTTGCCATTTTGCGTAGTTGAATTTTTGTTGCTGCATAAAATTATTTCCACCGGGTCTTCTGAAATTGCCGCCCTCATTATTTTCGAGGGTGGCGCTGGCCATTTTTAAAAGTGTGGAATCATTGAGGCGCGTTGCGTCAGCTTTAAACCCAGGCTTCACAGGCACAGGGGCATTGAACAAAATAATTTTGCCTTTCAATTTGCCTTTGTACTTTTCAAGATCGGCTTCCGTTTTTGCATCGAGGTAAATGGCCTCGGTGGTTACCGTTCCTTTTATTCCGGGTGTCCACGCTTTCGGATGCGATATCACTTGAAAAGCAGAAGGATCTAGAACTTGTAGATTGAATTTTTTGAGTTGCCATCCTCTACCGAATGTTTCATCCCACTGATCGATCACTGCATTTTGTAAGCCCCACGATTCTAAAGTTGATTTTGCATAATCGGCTGCTTTTTTGTGGTTAGGCGAATTGGTCAGGCGTGGTCCATGCACATCTGTGAGCATACTTAGAATGTCCATCACCTTTGAGTTGTTCATTCCTTCTTTTTTGATTTTAGAAAAATTGGCGGTATCAATTTTTTCTATTTGCTGGGCAAGAAGTATTCCCGGGATAAGTAAAGCGACAACGAGACTTAGTAATTTGGTTTTCATGGTGATCAGGTTTTAGATGCTACTAAATTAATGAGCCTCTCGGTGTTTGAGATGCCGCTTGTGTAATTGATACCGTGATTCGCTTAAACAAAAAAGACCAGCCTATGAGTGGCTGGTCTTTTTTTGTTGAGCAGAATCTTTTAATGATCGTGCCTTTCACAACGGGCGTGCCGTACGAGAAG
This sequence comes from Cytophagales bacterium, assembly GCA_003541895.1. GTDB lineage: Bacteria > Bacteroidota > Bacteroidia > Cytophagales > Cyclobacteriaceae > ELB16-189. Next base: position 3,274 of record DPLR01000192.1, read on the forward strand.
CATCATGATCTGATCAGCTATCCACTTGTTACCATCGGTGTTGTTGGGATCAATCGTAATCACACCGTCTTTATTGCCATCAACTGCTTTTGTTAAGTCAACGCCACCATTCAAAGCACTGAATATTTTATCGAGTTCAAAATGAATGGCGAGGTTCAAAGTGCTTCCGGTTGTATTTACCGATGTGCTATCCGTTGCAGTAGAGCTGTCGTAAAAATGCGCTCCGAAATTAGCATCCCGTTTGTGCCAGAAGACGAAAGGAATGGTATCAATTTTTCCGGTAACCAAAATAGATTTACCTAACATATCACCACTTGCGCTATCTGGTACGAGTTTAAAACGAACCCGTTCATAGGTGGCATTAGGTAAATTTAATGTTGTCACCACTTGATCTACGAAAGAACCAGCGTTCATTAAGTCAACAATAAATGGTCCTTTTAATTTAGGATCGTTGTCAGAACTATAGGCTGAATCTTTTTTGAATTCTTCTTCCCTAAAGTGTTTGTCTTCTTTGTCGAAATCAAATTTGATATCGCGTACATTCACTTTTACATCCGTGAAAGTAATTCCACTTGTTGAATCCACAGAAACGCGTCCGTTGATGGATGCGCTTCTCGCGTAAATAATTGCTTTCCCACTGGCTGTACTAGCCGACATTGTTAACGAAGTGTTGCTCGTAGCTGATGGATCAGCACTTTTTGAGCAGCTCGCCAATGCCACACTGAAACACACAACAGCTAATTTTAATGCGATTTTCATGGTCTATTTATTTTTTGTCTGCTTTGACGACCATAATAACGTTAGGTTTAAACAGAACGTATGTATTGATGCGGTTCTGCCGATAAATGGAATTATTTGAGGGCGAACCATCACTTTTAGCCGTTGCGAAAATTATTCGTTTGGCTTTGTCTCGAGTTCATTTGCTCGGGTCAATTCTTTTTTTGCTTCTTCTGGTCGATCAGTTAGCTCGAGTAATAGCCCAAGGTTATAGTGTGCGTAAATATTATTGGCATCGATGGCTATGGCTTTGCGGTACATTTTTTCGGCATCCGAATATTTTTTTTGTTGATCGAGCAAGTTGCCTAGATTCACATAGGTGATTGTTTCCTTCGGATCAAGCCCGAGTGCTTCATCGAACACTGCTTTTGCTTCTTTTAATTTTCCTGAGCGAGCTAAAAAAATTCCATAACAATTCAATGTATTTATCCGATGGTTTTGATCATTCTTATCATCTTGAAAATGCAACAAGAATTGAAAGTCGATTTCTTTTAAGCTGTCAGAGATGTGGCTATTCCAGTCCGGGTTTTCATGTACGCGACTTACATGTGCAGTTAAACGCTTCACTTCAATGTCTAACCTTTTTGATTCAGAAAGTTCGAATGCTTTAGCGAAAGCTTCTTCCGCCATCTTGTAGCGTTCTTCATTTAAAAGATCATCGCCCAGCGATACATACTCCTCAATAACCTTTCTCGACTTGTAGCGATCCCATTGATCTTGTACCGAAGGAATAAAAAAAGCCAATAGCATTACAACTGCTCCGCCAAAGCTTGCTAAGATTGGCCACCACTTGCGAACCAACACTACGCCCTTAAGTTGTTTATTATCGTCCATAATTAATTTGTCTTGCTTTCTTCTTCAGAAGTTTCCTCTTCAGTTGAATCATCATCGTCTTCATCATCTTCTTTTTCATCGCTTTCGTTATCCACTCCAGC
>DPLR01000376.1 GCA_003541895.1 Cytophagales bacterium
TGTGGCTGCTACGGTAAAAATGATTCCGAAGAGCAAGAGCGGCATGTTTCCGGTAACTAATGCAAGTAAGAGTGGTAAGATACCCAGCACCACTCCGGGCATGATAGCCCCGATGATGTATTGTTTTACGGTCAACGCTTCATTGCAATGACAATACGGACTCAGGTATTTCCAGACCACCCCGAAGCGAATCGATTTAAATCCACGCCTGGCAAACAGAGACCAGGTAATGCCGTGAAGTAATTCGTGAACAACCACACCGACTAAACCGATCGCTAACAAAAGCGGAGTGTTGTAATCACCCGAATCAGTCAATAAATTTTTGTGCGAACTGATGGCGTTACTTTTTGCCCACATCAAAAAATAAGGAATACCAAACACGATGCTCGCAAAAATAAAAACACCCAACGCCACCCAATGCGCTTTGGCTAGGTTGATGGTGAGTTCTTCTTGCTGATAATTTTCGGACACGTTAGAAAATGATTGATAAGAAAGTCGAAGATAGAGATTTTGGGTTGTTGGTCAGCGACCAACAATAACTGGGGTTAAGTGGGTCATGTAGATCGAATGCAAGGATTAAAGTAAAACCGATTTCGGATTTACTCTTCAGGGAAAATAGTTTTTTGACTATAGCCAGCGCGAAGCAGCAGAAGATGTAACATTTGCTTTTCCATTAGCGAACAAAAGATACTCGTTGCTGTTTTACCACTAACTAACTTATCAATTAACCAACAAAAATCTATGTTATCACAACTCACATACGTTAGCACTCGCAATACAAATTGCACCGAGGCTGAAATAGAGAAAATCTTAGGGGCTTGTAAAAAGAATAATCCGCCCCTGGCGATAACGGGTATACTCCTTTATTCAGACAATAAGTTCATTCAAATGGTAGAGGGCGATTCAAAGGTCATTCTCGGGTTGTATGATAAAATTAAAACCGACAATCGTCATAGCAACTGCACGATGATTTCTTATGGCCCAATAACAGAAAAGTCATTTCCCAGTTGGCATATGGGAGCCCGAAAATTAACCTCTACTGAAGTTGACTTCAAGACCGATATCACCAAGGAAGATAAAGATCTATTTGACAGCATACTCAACGGCAAGGAAGCGAATGGATCACGTGTATTGGGCCTTCTTAAAAAATTCTTTTAAGAAGTTAATCATCCAAATTTTACAATTCAGCAATGCATTCTACCGAGATGAGTATGCCGGCTGGGAATGGGTTGACTTGAGGAGTACTTCGGGCAGGTGCATTCTCAGGAAAAAATTCTGAATACACTTTGTTGAGAATAGCAAAATCATTTCCTGCCACCATGAACACTGTTGTCTTCACCACCTTCGAAATAGTTGAACCTGCTTCTTCTAGAATGATTTTTATGTTGTTGAAGGCTTGTCGCGCCTGTTCTTCAAAATTATCACTAACTACTTTTCCCGTTAATAAATCGTAACCGGGCGTGCCCGATAGAAAAATCAAGTTGTTGGAAATTACGGCTTGAGGAAACACATCGCTCATCCTTGGAGCTTTTGTTGTGTTAAAATTCTTTTTGCTCATAAAATTTTAAAGTAACTCGATCAATTTAAATAATAGAAATGGGATCGTGATACGAACAACCTAAATAGTTATTGTTGGTCAGCGACTAACAATAACGTGTTAGCATCCGTTGACGCTTAATTATTTCACGCGGTCTCTCACGTAGTTCACTATCTTTTGATAATTCTCAATTGAAATTGGAATAAGTATAACATTAGAAGAATCAGAATAAGGACGATACGTGCTAAACTGCCCTCTCGGCATGTTTAAATCTAGATGTGCAAGTATGCCCTTTTTCACGAGCACGGTTCCGATAACATTTGTTTGTATAGTCCCAATTTCATCATAACGAAGTCGTACGGTTAGCAAGTTCTCCCCACTTCTTATGATTTCGTTCTCAGTGATTTGAATAATGGTGTTATAAATTGGACGATGTTGAAATGCGTTTATGATTAGAAACAATAAAAGCATCCCAACAAATACACTTGTGACAATGAACAGATGCGAGAACATATCAGGTTCATGCTTCCCAATGATGATCGATGCGAAAATGGCATAAGCTATGATGACGAATTTAATGAAAGAGAAACGATACGCTCCTTTCATCTCGTTAATATTGTCTGCGTGTATTTTGTAGGTTCCAATCATCGGAACAATTAACGATAACTAAGTTTAGAAATTCGAAGATAGAAATTTTGGATTGTTGGTCAGCGACTAACGATAACTAGGGGTACTAAGATTCAATGTATTTCACCATGACTTCCAATTGTTTTTTAATTGATTCAAACTGAGGATCATTTTTGAATTCTTTTTGGTAGCATCTTCGGTAATGTTCAAAGGCTGTGTCGTATTTCTCAACACTCCTTTGTACTTCTGTACCGAAACTGTCCCAAACCTCTTTGCACTGCAGCAGTTCTTTTACCTTCGGTTTGACTTCCTTTTTAATAATGTAGACATATTTATCTGTCGCCACCAAAGCGAATAAAGTTTGAGGAGGAGAGGGTCCACTCATGTTACCAACTTGCCCGATCATTCCATAGGCGTTAACGTCTTTTTGTGAAATGATTTTAGTTTGGAAAAAATTTGTCGTGAACGCATCCCAAAGAATCCCTTTATTAAAAATAGTCTCCAATTCATTTGGAGATAACTTACCTGAAGGGTTGATTCCAAAATAATTGACAAAAAGATTTTTCGAAGTGTAATCTATTCTCATGGAATCTTTTTCAAATGATAGCCCGTCAAGCATTCCAAATCCTAAATAGCCTAGCAGTGTAACCAAACTAATATTTCCCTGAGCAGAATATTTGGAGTCTTTCAAAATCTCGCGAAGCCTTACTTCCAGATCATGCATCGCTCTGTCTTCCATTTTATTGAGTGTGTCGAGACCAGCTTTTTGAAGTGGTTTAAATTGTTCAATGTAAGCATCTCTGGTTTTTAGATAATCAGCTTCTTTATCAGTGAGGCTGTCAGATGAAATAACTGATATGTCTTGTTCATTTTTCTTTGAGTTCTGATTGCATGAGCTTAAAAATGTTAATGCAAGAAGGAAACCTAAATATTTCATGGTCGAGTGATTTCTGAGGCAAGGTAAACAACATGTTTGAAATGGAATTAGGAATTCAAGCGTATTCCCTCGTGCCAGTGAATAGGTAAAGAGTGAAGACAAGAGGAACTCTTGATTTGTTCTGATCATATTTCTAAATTTAAAGATTAACACATTTGAATGGAATTACTTTCTGTATTTAAAAGCGAGAACCATCGTCAGTACCTGACTCAACTTTTTCCTGGATGCCTAGCTCTTTGGCCATTTGCGCTTTTGATAGTAGGAGGTATAAATGAAAATATAAATCTTAAGCTAGTTGACTCTGCCATATGGACTAACATAATTATCATTTCTGTTTATGTTTTTTTTTCAATGGCGTTGGGTGTACTAATAGAAGACATTGGATCATTGTTTGAAATGAGATTGGAGGAAGTATATTTCAGCCTAAAGTGTCAACCTAGGCAAGAAACAAAACTTAGAGATCCCCTCTCAATCTGGTCTTTATTAGGCAGCTCAATAAAACATGCGATCGCTTGGTGTGTTATATTCGTTCCAAAATTCAGAGAGTGGTTATTGGGTTGTCATCTGCATGAGAGAGACGTCACGCTTTCATCAAGCGATGTCGAAAAAAATTTTTATCACATTTGGGATAGATATTTACTTCTCTCTGCGGATGGTAAGGAGCCTGTTATTATTAGGTACTATCGTGCTGTCTTGGTTAGGTTCAAGTTTGAATTGAATGTTTCCGCTTCACTTATGCTAATGCTTTTTGGACATATAGTTTTGGTTCTACGCGATTATGGTTTTAATGGATTGATATCAACCTTTAAAAATGTAAATACTTGGATCTATTTAGGAGGGGTTTATATTATAATATCAATTTTACTTATTGAGGCGTTTAAAGGAATTGAACTTTTGCATGGATTGCGCTTGAAACTTACTTCCGAAAACTTAAGTCAGACTTCTTAACAATTCAAATTATAATTCCTATGGCAAAAAAACCACCAAAGAAAACTGGCAAAAAAGCGAAGAAGGCAGCTAAGAAAAAGAAAAAGTAAATGCCTCAAAGGTCAAGTTTATAAAGCTTGACCTTTTTAATTGTTTAGAAAGTTTAAACAGACAAACCCCCTGCGGCAGGGATAGCAGCGGCACCCCGCAGCTGCGTAGCCTGTGTGGTGGCGCGAGGAGTATAGCGTATAGCCCGGTGGCGCGCCTCGCGACAGACGCCCTCCGTAATTCAAAATCTAAAATTCAACATTCAAAATTGAAAAAACGCCCAACAACTGTTAGCGAATGTTAACACACAACCACTAAAATAAAATAGTCATGTTTGAATCAGGATCATACAAATTTGATCTGCCGAAGCACCACAAGTCGATCATCAAAGTGATTGGCGTGGGTGGCGGTGGCAGCAATGCGGTGAACCACATGTATAAGCTCGGCATCAAGGATGTAGAGTTTGTTGTGGCGAACACCGACTTGCAGGCGCTGAACGGAAGTCCGGTGCCATACAAGTTGCAACTTGGTGCTGCGCTCACAGAAGGTCTTGGCTGCGGAGCCAACCCTGAGGTGGGCCGTGCGGCTGCGCTCGAGAGCAAAGATCAGATTCGCGAGATGCTTGCCGGCACGAAAATGATTTTTGTGACTGCGGGTATGGGCGGAGGCACGGGCACGGGTGCTGCACCTGTGATTGCGAAGATTGCAAAAGACATGGACATACTTACCGTAGGAATTGTAACGGTGCCTTTTGGTTTTGAAGGAAAGAAAAAATTATCACAAGCGGAGTTGGGTGTGGATGCATTGCGCGCAAGTTGCGATACAGTGCTCGTGATTTTGAACGACAAGCTGCGCGAGATTTATGGAAACCTCGCGATCGGTCAAGCGTTTGGTGAAGCGGATAATGTGTTGACTACTGCAGCAAAAGGCATTGCAGAAATTATTACGCTTGCCGGTTATGTGAACGTTGACTTTCAGGATGTGCGCACCGTGATGTTGAATGCAGGTGCGGCCGTGATGGGATCAGCAGAAACACGTGGCGACAATCGTGCGGTGAAAGCGGCACAGCAAGCGCTTGCTTCACCACTGCTCGACAACCGCGACATTATGGGAGCGAAAAAAATATTGTTGTCGATTATTTCTGGACAAGAAGCAGAGTTACAGATGGACGAGTTGACAACGATTACCGAATACATTCAGCAGCAAGCAGGCGATGAAGCGGAAGTGATCTTTGGTCATGGTGTGGATTCTAATTTGGGTGACCGCATTCGCGTGACGGTAATTGCTACTGGGTTTATCACTGAAGGAAAAATAGCGAAGAAGGTCGATAAAAAAGTGCATGAGTTAGATCGCAATCAAATGCCCTTGTTCGATCATTCAGATAATTCAGTCAACCAACGCGGTGCGGAAATTGAATTGAAAGTAAAAGACGGAAGTGACAGGCCAATTCTCGATAGGCCAATACTTGAGCAACAAGAAAAACCTTCGGTTCAAAAGCCGATTGACAAACCTGTGCAACGGCCACAAGAGAAACCGATTCTCAACAAACCGGAAGAGCCTGTGGAAGAGCGGACGTATGTTTTTGAAAATCCATCGAAAACAGAAGAACAACCTAAGGAGAAAATTTTTGATGATGAGTTTGCCATTGGCAATGAAATCTCGGCCGACCAAATCATCAACGATGAAGGGTTGATGGAAGTGCGCAGAACAAAAGAGCGGCTTGAGCAACAAGCACGCGAACGCAGAGAAAAATTGAAGGCCAACAAAAAGCAGGAGATGACCAAAGAAGAGTTCAACGAAAAGTGGACGTTGCCTGCGTATTTGAGAAGAGGCGTGAAAGTAGACAATGATGTGCCGCACTCTTCAGAGCCTTTCATCTCGCGCTATAATTTGA
>DPLR01000161.1 GCA_003541895.1 Cytophagales bacterium
AAAAGAAGGTAAGGTAGTAGCGATGGTGGGTGATGGTATTAATGATTCCCACGCACTGGCGCAGGCCGATGTCAGCATTGCCATGGGCAAGGGCTCAGACATTGCGATAGACGTGGCCAAGATGACCCTGATTACTTCTGATCTTCAAATGATCAACAAAGCACTAAACCTTTCCACACAAACCGTGAAAGCCATTCGTCAGAATTTATTCTGGGCGTTTATTTATAACTTGATCGGAATTCCGTTGGCCGCTGGAATTTTATTTCCTGTCAATGGATTTCTTCTCAACCCGATGATCGCTAGCGCGGCAATGGCGTTGAGTTCGGTGAGTGTAGTAAGTAATAGTTTACGGTTAAGGGCAACAAATATCTGAACCTTGATGCGCAATGAACAAATTTTTCTTTTTGAAAAAATAAACTTCAATCTTCAAATACACGACTGATTTTTATGATTCATCTGATAAATTCAAATCCTTATTAAAAAATTAAGAATATGACAACAAAATTTAAAACCAATATTAAGTGCGATGGATGTGTGGCCAAAGTAACGCCATCACTCAATGAAATCGCAGGCGAATCGCATTGGTCGGTTGATTTGAAAGACCCGCAGCGCATCCTAACCATTGATTCAGAAATGGATGAACAAAAAATTAACCTGGCGTTGAATAAAGTAGGATATAAAGCAGAGCGTCTTCAAAATTAAAATCACCCTTTTGGGGAAGGGATAGATTACCCGATTTTCCTTTGAGGAAAATAATTTCGGGTTAACTTTATATTACTGTTCCAGAAGAGCTGTCTATCTCTTCCGAACAAAAAAATCTATCACCAAAAAAAGTTGGCTATGAGAACATTAACCATTCCCGAAAAAAGAAATCGTGCGCTCCGAATTGCAATTCAGCTTTTAGTTGTTGCCGGAATTATCATCGGTACACTAGTGATTCGCTTCGTCTAACAATTATTTTTGCATAGCGATTTGCCCTAGGTGTGAAGCCTTGTGCCCCACGCGAGAGAGAAGTACGTTCAATCTGTTGCGGTGTGGCTCTTTCTTAAAATCTTCTTCACTCACAGCGGTGTGTTTGCTCAGCCAATCTTTTTCCGTCCATGATTTGAACGTCTGATCGAGTTTTGCACTCACAGCATTCCATCGCTCAATCAATTCCGATTTTGTCAAATGACCTTGTTGATTGCTTCCACGCTCGTGGTGATAAACGGTTTTTAAATCCGGATAAAGGCGCTGGCCAATGCCGAACAATTCCAACAGAGCATCATCAGCTTCCACCAGATGACCCAAAATCCAGGAAGGAGAATTTCCATTGGGAACAATCGGCCTATTAAAATTTTCATCACTGATGGCATCAAGCGTCTTTTGAATGCGCGTGTTATAGGTGTTCCATTGAAGAAGACAAAGATCGATGGGTATCATAGGTTTTTGTTTTGATTTCCAGTAAACAGAGAAGATTGAAAGTTAGTTCTTTATTGCTAAAGAAAATCACTTTGCCCAGAACTCAAGTTTAAGTAGCTTAGTAAAATCTAAATCTATGACCTTATGAATAGCCGTAGAATTTTTCTTAAGAAAATGATTGCCGGCACGGCCGCCATTCAGTTACCCTTCTTCGCTTCATCATTTGCCGATTTCGAAAATGAGTTTGTTGCTGATGACTATTCTTTGAAAATATCGTTGGCGCAATGGTCAATTCATCGATCGATGGACAAGGGAATTTTACGGGCGGAGAATTTTGCTTCCATTGCTAAGAATGATTTTGGCATCAGCGCGATAGAATACGTTGCTACGTACTATAAAAATTATTCAACCAACGAACGCTTCTGGCAATCGATGAAACAAACAGCCGAAAACCTTGGCGTGAAAAGCCTGCTGATCATGGTAGACGATGAAGGCGACATTGGCCACTTAAATAAAAGTGAACGATCGAAAGCGGTGGAGAACCATTACAAGTGGATCAACGCGGCAAAAATTTTAGGTTGCCATTCCATTCGTTTGAATGCCTTTGGCGATGGCGATAAAAAAGCGGTTCAGGATGCCGTAGCAGAATCGATGACGGCTCTTTGCACATATGCAGCGAAAGAAAAAATAAATGTGATCATCGAGAACCATGGACTCTACAGTGCCGATGGTGAATGGATTGAAGGCGTGATGAAAAAAGTGAACATGCCCAACTGCGGCACGCTTCCTGATTTTGGCAACTGGTGCACCAACGCCAAATGGGGAAGCACCGAAAACAACAAATGCAACGAAGTGTACGACCGCTACCAGGGTGTGAAAGAATTTCTTCCGTATGCCAAAGGTGTGAGCGCGAAGTCGTATGCGTTCAATGAGCAAGGCGAAGAAACGATCATCGATTACACGAAGATGCTGAACATCGTTAAAGAGTCCGGTTTCAAAGGCTACATCGGAATTGAATACGAAGGCAGTGCATTAAGCGAGCCCGATGGAATCCGCGCTACCAAAGTGTTGGTTGAAAAAACGTTGAAGAAAGTTTACGGGTAATTTGAAATTCAAAGTGCAAAGAAATTTATGCTGCTTAGCAAAAATATTTTTTTAAATTCCATTGTATTGATAGTGTTAATTCTTTTGATAGGGTGTAGAAAAGATAGAATTCAACTCATAAGTTTCAAAGAGCAAAAACTTTGTGATAAAATAAGTCAAGAAAAAACTAGAGGTCGACCATTCTTTTCTAAACCTCCACAGGTTTCGAACAACACTCTTTCACTTTCAATTGCTGCGGTGGCTGAATGTAAGTCAGAGAACTATGGAGCCTTAAAGTATAGCGGTGATACTTTAAGGCTTCTGTTTATTCCAAAAGGATTATATCTGGGACCTGATTATATTATTCAAAAAGGATATACACCAGAAAACAATTCATTTGTGGAAACAACTTTTTGTGATTGTTACTATGAAATGACGTATGAAATATCAGGTATAAATCTTATTCCAAAAATGGTTTTTATTAATAGAGTACACGTTTTTGGTGTCATTGATCTTCATAGTAATTAAGATGCGTTTTAACAAGTCATGGTCTCCCGGCAAAAAAAACCACCTTAATTCAAAATATTTTCTTTTCTTGCCTGTTCAAGAGTGAGCATGAGCACAGTTTCTCTTTCATCATTCATCAAGTCATCTTCGTACTGGTCTAAACTGACTGGCATACGATGGCCGTTGGTTCTATCGCTAATTGTATTTTGGGCAACCACGCTCTGGCTCCAAAGCGAATACAAAAGCGATGACTCCAACCTTTGGCTGGTGATGAATCTGTTCATCCAATTTCTCCAGATTTTAATCATCGGGTTGTTTTCCATCAGCTTACTCACTGCAATCACCACCTGGATTTATTTTATCACGCTTATCCGCAGCAAACGAATAAACCTACAGGTAAAATTCGGTGACGGCCAAAAGGCAGAAGCGGGCTGGGTTCCACTTTCGGTAATGATGGTCGGACCGATTTTACGTCCGCTGTTAGGAACGGTTCAGGCGAGGTTGATTTTCAGCAAAACCAGAATCTCAGAGCGAATCATTTTGGATTCAAACATTCCAAAGCCACGCAACTGGTGGCGACAAGGCATTCGCGGCACTGGGCAAACATTACTTTATGATCGGGGAATCTATGATGTAGAAAAGGTATTGGTTTCATTTTGCGATATGTTCGGGCTGGTATCCCTCCCCTACTCCATTGCGTTCAGTCAGCAACTGTACACATTGCCACAGCCACTCACCGACAAAAAAGTAAAAGCACAACCGCACAGCACCGAAGAACAAAAACACCGCATTGAAATTCCCAAGCGCGTGGAAGGCGAATACGTGAACTACAAGGAGTTTGAAACAGGAGATAACATTCAGCGCATCGTGTGGAAGATTTATGCGAAGAGCGGAGATCTGGTAGTGCGTGTTCCCGAGATTAAAGATCCCTACGCATCGCACCTTTATTTATATGTTAGTTTCTATCATGGCTTCAATTTAAAAGAAGGTGCATTTGAAAATGAACTTCTGAATGTGTACAAAGACCTCGTCCGAAATTTATTTGAGGCCGTTCAAAAAAATGGATACGATGTGCGCATCCCAAAAGATCAGGAAGTGCCGAAGTTGGCAGGGCTAGGCGATAAAAAAATAGAACTCTTTCAGATCACCGCAGCCAACTGGCAAAATAAAATTACGCCTACCGAATACGTGAAAGCCGACAAAGCTGCCTTCGTTTGCTTGTCGTCACTTACGCCTGCCAGCGAAATAGAAGTGCTTGCAAAAAAGCTTCCCGCAGCTATACCTTTAGTGATCATCAAATTATCAGATGCCATTGCATCTCCTTTTCAGATGAGCATTAAAAACATTTTCTTCCGACCGGAACCTAAGCCTAGCGACAAGCTAAGGCAACCTTGGTTCTTGTCATCGCTACGGAAATCCTTGCAAGGGAATGAAAAAGAAATTGAGAACCTACTTCGCAATCGTGATAATTGTTGGTTAACCGATACGCTGGCATTAGAACATGAATAATTTTTTAAAGCAAGA
>DPLR01000463.1 GCA_003541895.1 Cytophagales bacterium
TTTGTTTTCTTCTACGCAGGTCATGGTAGCCTTGATGAAGAACACAAAGACAAGGATGGCGATAGTCCGTTCTATTTTGTTCCAACCAACGTAACTAAAATTTATGGCGACCCTGAGCAATTGGTAAACAAAGGAATTAGTGGTAGCGAGTTGAGAGATTACCTCACGCAAGTACGCTCAACCAAACAAATCGTATTGATGGATGCGTGTCATTCAGGTGGTGCGCTTAAGGCATTGAATGTGCGGGCCGCTGCCAGCGATGAAAAAGCCATTGTGCAATTAGCCAGAAGCTCTGGTGTGGTTTGGATTGCTTCCTCAGGCACCAAACAATTTGCAACTGAGTTTGAAATTCTCAAGCACGGTGTGTTCACCTATGCATTGCTCGAAGCACTCGATGGCAAAGCCGACAATGGCGATAAACGAATTACCGTGAATGAAATTAAAAGCTACATGGATGACCGAGTGCCAGAGCTAACGAAGCAATATGGAGGGCAATCACAATATCCAACAGCTTACAGCCACGGGAATGATTTCCCGATTGCGGTGAAAGAAAAGTAATACGAGTGTGGGCGTTGCTGTTCAGGCAGCACAACAACAACTGCTTAATAACCAACAAACAAATAGGTTATTTTAAATATTATGTCAAATAGTTAAAAGACTTTTCAAATCTGCCCCACTTGTCATTATATAATAGGTTCTATTTCCAATGGCAACCTTATAGGTATTTCTTCTCAACAATCTTTTTTTTAGAATCTTTACTTCTTTCAACTCAACCTCCTGATGAAAAGAAATATTCCCAAAAACTAAAGATTTATTCTTTAGGTCGACAGAAGCATAGATGTACTTATACACAGTCTCGTATGGAATGTACAGTGAGATCGGTGATAGAATTAATAATACAATATAAAGAGCAAGTGCATCTGGCTTCTTCAAAAGAAGTTCAAGTGCAATCGCTACAGTGATGCAAAAGTCTAGACCTACTATTACTCCTAAATAATAGGAAAATTTTGAAGCTATTTCTCGATATCTCATTTTAATGTAAATCGAAAGTGATCGAACCAAGAAACTCAAAACCGAATTATCTCCGCTTCTTCTTTTTGTAAACCTTCCGCTTGCTTGAAGATTTTTTATTGTAGCTCGGTTTCTTCATGGGCACTTTTCTTCCGCCAGAAAGTTTTTTGGTGTTTTGGTAGCGGTTGTTGGGTGAGAATGCTGCAACTCTCTTTTGTGTGGTGCTTAATTGCTTTGGTGTGCGCCCTCCGCCATTTCTATTGGATGAAGAGGTGTTTAGCGTTTTTCTGCGATACGATAACGAACTCTTGTAACTTGCATTAATGTTTTCTTTGTACGAGTTATCCGCAAAGTCGTAGCGCAAGGTTATTTCATCCGATGCCCCAACAAATCCACCCACACCTCCCATGATGTTTTCACGAGAATAGCCCACCATCAAATATTTTGATAGATGATACCCTAGCGTAAAATTGATCAAGTTCGTGGCCGGAGAAGTGGAAGAACCTGCAAGATTGGTGGCCACTACACTTCGCATGGCACCACCCAACAATATTTTATTATTGAAGGTGTAATACAAACCAAGATTGTAAGTATTGTTAGACCCAGAAAATTTTTGAAAGGCCAAATAAGGTTCGAGCATGTCATCGCCTCCGCGCAAAGGAATCATCCCTTGTACAGATCCCGAATAAAAATTAGTGAGGGTTTTGTTTTCCTTGCTCTGCAACCAAGTTGATGAAAGTCGGTTGATAGCAAAGCCCGCTTTCACAAAACGATTTTGAAACATCAGTCCCGCAGAAAAATCGGGTTTGCCATTCATGCCATTGATGACGAGTGGATCGCTGGTGATGTAGGATTCACTGGCTCCATTCAAGCTGAGCTTATTGTACTCACCCGAAACGCCCATCGACAAAGTTGAGAAGCGATTGAAGTGAAGGTGGTAAGCAAAAGCGCCAGAGTAGTAGGTGTTTTTCAAAATGCCAACCTCTTCTTGATAAATATTAAATCCCGCACCAAATCGGCCATTCGCAAACGGAGAATGAAGACTCAAAAAATAATCCTTCGGTGCATCTTGAACTCCACTGTAATTGTATCGATAAGAAAATGTTGCAGAGCCAATCGTATGACCCGCCATCGCTGGATTATAAATAAAAGAGTTGGTCAATTTTTGGCTGAACAGAGGGATGTCCTGTGCTAGTAAAGCTGCTGACGGAAGAAGAAATAAAATAAATAGTAAAAGTCTCTTCATGCAGGTATCACTTCAGTACAGTAATCATTTGTGGTTTCGGCTTGTAGGTTTTACCTGAGGCCGTGTACTCTACTACACAGATATAATTTCCATTCAACAACTTTGTATAATCCACATCGGTTTGGTTGTTGGCAAAGCCAGTCTTTGAAAAGTAAACTCCTCCCCAGCGATCCAACAATGTAATTTTATTATCAGGATAGAGGTCAATGCCTTCAATGACCAATTGATCATTCTGTCCATCGCCATTGGGAGTGATCAGTCGATGAATCTTGATGGCCACATCTTTCGATGCGGCAATAGTAAATCTTGCTCCCTTCACTGAGGTTTTGCTCACACCTTCAACAAAAGTATTGTTCAGTGTTCCATCCAAGTCTTTTATATTTCCCAATGTATCTTGCTGAATAATTACAGCCTTTTGGCCATTCAAAATATTATCGGTTTGGTTAAGGCTAAGTGAAATTGTTGATCCGGCATACGTGCTGCGATTAAAGGCAATAAGATCCCAGACTCTATCGGTAACCATACCTGAGATGTCAGGATATTTCGTCAGACTATCAATCGGAATTGGGTAGTTGCCAGAAACGGCTAAGCATTCCATACGCACATATGCATTTGCATCGGTGATTCCGCTCACCTGCGCAGGATAAAAACCATTGGCGTTGCCAATTGGGTATGTTCTTGTAGTTGAACTTCCTGCCGTAAACATAGGCCCAATAATATAGGAGTTGTCATTGCCCACACCTGTACCAAGATCACTGCCGGTATAAAACAACTTGCCACTCGGACTTAACAATGGATGAACGGTTATCTTTCCATTTTTTAATGTAAATCCTTTTGTTACTTCCCAAGTGCCAAAAAGATTGAAAGCGCTTTGTGCGTCTAATCGGATGGAATCTACTTTCGGGTGACCCGTGTTGTAATAATTGGTTACGGTAATCTGATTACCCGCAGTACCACCCACAAGACCCAATGAAAAATTGGCATTTGAGATATCAAAATTCTCATCGCCCAGCACAACATTGCCACTTGAATTAACAACGATGGGTGTGTTGGAAGTAGCGTTGGCAACTGTACCCGCAGGCACGATAAATTGCGCATAGCCAGCGGCACTTACTAGCGAGAATATCCAAATTAAAATTCCAGGCCGCATTGGGTTCTTTTTCAAAAAGTAAAGATAATGTTTTATACGAAAGGCAATAGGGAAGTAAACTTTAAAAATCAGGCAAAAACTTTAGCTCCTTCGGTGCAGTTTCTACAGATTTCTATTTCTGAGCGCGACTTAAACAATGAGTTTCTGAACTCCGTGTATTTTTCACCCTGCCAGATTTCAGCGAAAGAATTTTTAGTGAGGTCGCCCATCACGAAACGCGCATCTTTATCAAAGCAACAAGGCACTACTTTGCCGTCCCAGGTTACCACACAACTATGCCACATCTTCCAGCATTCATCCGTGAGTCCATTTTTAATTGAATAATTTCCTGAACGATTTTTTTTATAGCGAGCATATTTGTCAATACTCGGAATAAGATCAGAGCCTGATTCAAAATTATAAACTTGGGCCGTCTTGAATTTCAATTCATCCACTCCGATTTCGTCAGCCAGTTTCTTGATCTCATTAAGCTGATGCTCATTTGGCTTTACCACCAAAAACTGAAAAATAACATGGGGTGTTGTCGAGCGAAGAATCTTTTTCCAGTGCAGAATATTTTTTGTTCCTTCAATAACCTTGTCCAATTTTCCACCAACACGATAATGCTGATAGACTTCTTGAGTAGTACCATCAATTGAAATAATTAACCGATCAAGTCCAGACTCAACTGTTTTACGAGCTACTTCATCCGATAAAAAATGAGCATTGGTTGAAGTGGCTGTATAAATTTTTTTTGATGAGGCTAAATTGATCATATCAAGCAAGCCCGTGTGCAAGTAAGGTTCGCCTTGAAAATAAAAAATCATGTACGATAGCTCGGGCAATTGGTTTACAATCGACTTAAAGAGTTCTTGATCCATCATTCCCGTAGGTCGCGTAAAAGAACGCAAACCACTTGAGCACTCGGGGCATCTTAGGTTACAAGATGTTGTTGGCTCAATCGAAATACTTACCGGCATCCCTGAATGATTCACACGACCCGAAATTTTCGCCATTTGAAAGCTCGAATAAATTTTTGCCATGTTAGCTACTCGCGCAGGCGTTTGCTTGCTCAAAAAATTTATCCCATCACGAAGTTTTCCGATCATCGTTCAAAATTAGTTTTCAAAAAATGATTTGTCTTATCTTCGACCCTTATTTATTTCACAATGAAAAAGATTCTTTTTCTCATTTCTTCATTCTTTTTCACCTTCAGCACCAACTTTGCACAAGGGCCACGGCTGAGCAACAGCTCGACTATTTCAGTATTGACTTTTGGGCCAGGGCAAGAAGAGCTTTATTCTGCCTTTGGGCATAGTGCCATTCGCCTTTACGATTCTATTAACAACATTGATATTGCTTTTAATTACGGAGTGTTTGACTTCAATCAGCCGCACTTCTACCTCAACTTTGCACGTGGATATTTGTACTACATGGTCGATGCTTATTCTTATCCAGATTTCAGAGATTATTATGTTGAGCACAATCGATTTGTACACGAACAGATTTTGAATTTAACGCCAGAGCAAAAACAAAAAGTTGCTGATTTTCTGGTGTGGAATATTCAGCCCAAAAACAAAACCTATCGCTATGATTATTTTTATAACAACTGCGCTACAAAAATTCGCGATGCTTTTGAATCAGCTATACCGAATGAAGTGGCGTTTGATAGCACTTTTATAAAAACGGATTATACCATTCGGAACCTCACGGACATTTATCTTTCGCAACAACCCTGGGGAGATTTGGGAATCGACATCTGCCTCGGTTTGCCGATGGATAAAAAAGCGCGACCATTTGAATACATGTTTCTGCCCGACTACATCGAAAGTTCTTTTGATCATGCGATCAACAAATCGGTCAATCAACCGCTGGTAAAAAAGAAAGTAATCGTTTACCAATCCGTTGAAGAAAAAACTTCTTTTCATTGGTTCCATCCTTGGATCATTTTTGGAATTATTTTTTTGATTGGTTCTTATATCACCTGGAAAGATTGGCAACAAAAAAAATTATCGCGTTGGTTTGACGTAATTTTCTTTGCAACGATTGGGGCAATCGGAATTCTTTTGCTTTTTCTTTGGACCATGACCGATCACCAAGCGGCTGCCAAAAATTTTAATTTATTCTGGGCTTTTCCTACCCATTTTATTGTTGCGGTGGTACTCCTGAAAAAAAATCAGCCAAAGTGGATCACACACTATTTTTTGTTCAATGCTATTCTTACAGCTATCCTTCTCGGTGTTTGGTATTTGTTGCCTCAATCGCTCAATGTATTCTTGATTCCAATTGTTGGGGTCAGTTTATTGCGATCCCTTGTGAACTTCATTATTCGAAAACAAAACCCATAACTCGCTTTTTAATTGGGAATTCTGTAAGTTCAAAGAGATTTTTTGCTATGAGAGAAGTAGCGATCATTTATTTCTTTTTGATGATCACATCCGTGGGTTGGTGTCAAAAGCATTCGCCTTTCACTTTAGTCAGTTTTAACGAGCTAGGCACAGTAACTTCAGACACATTGCAATTGAAAGCCTACGTGCTCGATGTTTATGTTTGTCCGCCATGCCCACCCGGTGCCATGTGCAAGCCGTGCATCGAAAACCATTGTACCATTGTGGAAGAAAAGCCAATCGATATCATGAAGGTTCGGTTGGAAGATCGCGTTCGTATTTTTGCAGATCATCCAGAAAAATTGGAAGTAGGGAAGCAATATCTTTTTACCGTTCGATTTAAAATCAGAACGGAAAACTCAAAGGATAATTTAGTTTTGATTTCGTATAAGGAATTTTGAATAAAAAAACTGAATCATGACTCGTCAAATTGTCAAAGTAGAAAATAAATTATTTAACTCATTCTTTTCAATCTTTCATCAAGCGCAATTGTTATCTACATTTTGTTGCGCGCTCATTTTATTTTCACCTACCATTTCTTCTGCCCAAAACAAAAATCAAATGGTGCGATTGGCCAAAATAAAAATCGATTCAGCTCAATTGGAAAAGTATAAAGCTGCCCTGAAGGAAGGAATTGAAACAGCGGTGCGCGTAGAGCCAGGGGTAATCACACTGTTTGCCGTCTATGATAAAAATGATCCTACGAATGTCACAGTGCTTGAAGTATATGCTGATGTTGCAGCTTATAAAGCCCACATCGAAACTCCGCATTTCAAAAAATATAAAAGCATCACCAAAGACATGGTGAAGTCGCTTGAGCTGGTTGATGTAGATCCCATTGCGTTCGCCACCAAGCCAAAGCAAAAATAAATTTGTTTGAAT